>CAXTFP010000120.1:0-8064 GCA_964243135.1 uncultured Lichenihabitans sp. | reverse complement strand
GCCGACATCACCCGCATCCGCGACCTCACGGGCTACAGCCCGCGCACCGCGCTGTCCGAGGGCCTGCCGCGCTTCGTCGACTGGTACCGGGAGCGCTATGGAGGGTGACGCCGCGCGCCGCCCCCTCGACATCGCCGTCCCATCGTCCAAATCTGCGGCGTTCTTTGCATGATCCCCGATCGTTCCGGCAGAACCGGGACGGCCGCGGTCCGTCCGCGCGGGGGGTCAACGGAGGTCCGCGCCCGGACGGCGGCAGACAGGACGCGTCGCATGCTGCGTTTCACCGAACAGGACATCCGCCGCTGGTGCGGTCACAACGCCCTCGAAGCCGGGCGGCGTTACTTCAAGCAGGCGCGCGTGGTGGCCTTCGCGCGGGACGCGGACACGATCCGGTCGAGCGTGAAGGGCAGCGAGAAGCAGCCCTACGAGCAGACCATCACCCTCTCCGGGGCGGAGAACAGGCCCACCCTGTCGGGGATCTGCACCTGTCCCGTCAACCTCAACTGCAAGCACGTCGCGGCCTCGCTCCTGCACGCCCTCACGGTCGCGTCCGTGACGAAGGCCGGCCCTTCCCCGAATCCCGAGCAGCAGATCGCGCGGCTGCTGGGCACGGTCGCGGCGCCAAGCCGGTCCGGGGATCGGGGCGGGGCGGCGCCGGTCGAGCCCGACCTCAATTCCAGCGTCCTCGCTTGGCTCGACGATCTCGGCCGCGCCGCGATGTCGGCGGAGGAGGACTATCCGCCCGAGATCACGACCCGTCTCGTCTACGCGCTGATGCCGGTCGCGGAGGGCCACAGGCTGCCGCGGCTCGGCGTCCAGCCCTTCACGGCCAAGCTGAAGAAGGACGGGACCTGGGGAGCCAACAGCCGCCCCTACGCGGGCGGTTCCTACTACAACCAGACCCCGCCGAAGCACTACCGTCCCTCAGACCACCGCATCATGCGCGACCTCACGCGCGGCTACGCCACCGGCTCCGAGGCCTACACCCCCGCCGACGACGTCGGCGCCGACCTGCTGGCCCTGATCCTGGAGACGGGCCGGGCGCGCTGGCTCACCCTCGACGGGCCGGCGCTCCGGCCGGGTCCCGCGCGGAGGGGCCGCATCGCCTGGAGCGAGGTCGACGACACGGCGCTGGTGCCCCGGCTGGAGGTCGAGGGCGGCGGCGTGCCGCTCGCCGCGACCCCGCCGGTCTACGTCGACGCCGCGGCCGGGCTCGTCGGCCCGGTCGAGACCGGGCAACCGCCGAGGGTCGCCGCGGCCCTGTTCCGGGCCCCTCCAGTGCCGGCGGTGGCGGCCGCGGCCCTGAACGCCAGGATGGCGCAGCGCGTCCCCGCCCTCGCGGCGCTGGCGCCCCCGGCGCCGGAAGCCGAGCGGGTCAGCGGCGTGGTGCCGATGCCGCGCCTGCGCCTGTCCACCGCCCCGCTGCCGCCCCCCCAACCCGCGCCGCCGTACCGATACTACGGCTACGAGGAGAAGGAACCGGTGGGGCTGGCGCGGCTGTCGTTCCGCTACGGCGAGGTGGTGAGCCCGCTCGGCGAGGCCCAGCCCACGGTCACGCGCCTCCACCGGGGCCGCCTGATCGCGCTCGACCGTGCCCCCGCCGCTGAGGCCGAGGCGGTGCGGTCCCTGCTGTCGCACGGCTTCGGCCCCGCGCCCGACCTGCGCCACGGCGTGCCCGCCGACCACGCGCGCGATTTCCTCCCCGACGGCGAGGACGACGACGACCTGGCCTGGTTCGAGATCGTGTACCGCGCCGTGCCGAAGCTCAGGGCCGCGGGCTGGCAGATCGACGTCGCGGGGGACTTCCCCTATCGGCTCCTGCGCGCCGACGGCGACGTCGACGCGGAGGTGCGCGAGGGGTCGGGCATCGACTGGCTCGAACTCCACCTCGGCGTCATGGTGGAGGGCGAGCGGGTCGACCTCGTGGGGCCCATCGTGGCCCTCATCTCGGCCCCCGGCTTCACGGACGAGGTGCTGGACCACCTTGCCGAGGACGACGACCAGCCCCTCTTCCTGCCGCTGCCGGACGGCCGCGTGCTGGCCATGCCGCTCGGCCGGCTGCGGCCCATCATCCAGGCCATGCGCGAGCTCGCGTTCGGGACGGACCGGGGCGACGGTGCCCTGCGCCTGTCGCGGCAGGACGCGGCCCGGCTCGCCGAGTTCGAGGCCGCGACCTCGGCGGCCGCTCTGACGTGGCGGGGCGGGGACGCGATCCGCGACCTCGGGCGCAGGCTCGCCCAGAGCGCCGGCATCCCGCCCGTCGCCCTGCCGCCGGACTTCCGGGCGACGCTGAGGCCCTACCAGGCCGAGGGCGTGGCCTGGCTGTCGCTGCTGCGCGACGTGGGGCTCGGTGGCATTTTGGCGGACGACATGGGGCTCGGCAAGACCGTGCAGGCCCTGGCGTTCCTGGCCATCGAGAAGGCCGCGGGGCGGCTCGACCGGCCGGCGCTGGTGGTGGCGCCGACGAGCCTGATGGGCAACTGGGCGCGCGAAGCCGAGCGCTTCGCGCCCGACCTCCGCGTGCTGACGCTGCACGGCCTCGCCCGCAAGGCCCTGTTCGACGCCATCCCGGACCACGACCTCGTGCTGACCACCTACCCGCTGGTGGCGCGCGACCGGGAAGTGCTGGCCGCCCGGGAATGGCACGTGCTGCTCCTCGACGAGGCCCAGACGATCAAGAACCCGAACGCCACGACCACGAAGCTCATCCTGTCGCTCGGGGCCCGCCACCGCTTCTGCCTGACGGGGACGCCGCTGGAGAACAACCTGACCGAGCTCTGGTCGCTGTTCTCCTTCGCCTGCCCGGGCCTGCTCGGCGAGCGCAAGCGGTTCGCGGCCACCTGGCGCACGCCGATCGAGAAGAACGGCGACGCCGAGCGCGGCCGCCTGCTGGCCCGGCGGGTGCGCCCCTTCATGATGCGCCGAACCAAGGAGGAGGTGGCGCGCGACCTGCCGCCCAAGACCGAGATGGTCGAGCGGATCGAGCTCCAGCCCGCGCAGCGCGACGTCTACGAGTCGATCCGCCTGTCCATGCACGACCGCATCCGTAAGGCCATCGCCGAGAAGGGGTGGGCGCGCAGCCGCATCGTCGTGCTGGACGCGCTCCTCAAGCTCCGGCAGGCCTGCTGCGACCCGCGGCTCCTGAAGCTGAAGGCGAAGGGCGCGACCGCGGCCTCGGCCAAGCTGGAGCGGCTGGAGGAGATGCTGGAAGAACTGCTGGCGGAGGGGCGCCGCGTGATCGTCTTCTCGCAGTTCACCTCCATGCTCGACCTGATCCGCCCCCGGCTCGACGCGGCCGGCATCTCGTACGCGCTGCTGACGGGCGACACGCGCGACCGGCCCGCCGCCATCGCGGCCTTCGACAGCGGGGCCGCGCAGGTGTTCCTCATCAGCCTCAAGGCCGGCGGCGTCGGGCTGAACCTCGTGTCGGCCGACACGGTGGTGCTCTACGACCCGTGGTGGAACCCCGCCGTCGAGGAACAGGCCATCGACCGCGCCCACCGCATCGGCCAGACCAAGCCCGTCTTCGTCCACAAGCTCGTGGCGGCCGGCACCATCGAGGAGAAGATGGAGGTGCTGAAGGAGAAGAAGGCGGCGCTCGCGGCCTCGCTCTTCGACCACGACGGCGAGCCGACCCTCGCCATGACGGAGGACGACATCGAGATGCTGCTGGCCTCGTGAGCTGTGGAACGCGGGTCTGCACGGGATCCGCACGCTTCTCCTGATCCTCTGCACCGGGCGCGCGACGGCGCTGCACCGTCCTCCGCCACCTTGGGCGGATGGACACGAACGACATCCTCCCCATCCCCCGCCTGCCGCGCCGACTCCGCGACGACGGCTGGTGGCTGGCGACGCCCGCCCCGCCGCGCTCCGCCCGGATCATCCCATTCCCGCCATCGGGACGTGCCCGGCCCGGCCCGGATCAACGCGCGCCCTGCTCAGCCGACGCGGGGCGGCCATGAGCGCGCCCTCCCTCCTGCGCGGTCGCCGCGGTCTCGGGCTGCGCGCGCCCGGCCTACTCGGCCCCGAACTGTTCTGCGCGGGCCTCGCGGATTGGCTGTTCTGGGGGCAGGGCGTCGGGCTGTCGCTCCCGGTCTTCTGCGCCGTCGTCGCGGGCGTCGCGCATCTGCTCCGCCCCGCGCGCTGGGGCGCGGGTCGTGCGGGCTTGGTGGGCGTCGTGGTGCTCGCGGGTCTCGCCCCGGCGGTCGAATGCCTGACGCCGCTGTCGCTCGCCCTGGCCCTGCTCGGCACGGTCGTGTCGGTCCACCTCGGCCCCGCGCGCGACCCCGAGGGCTGGCCGTGCCGGCTCCGCGTCGCGGCGTTGGCGTCCCTCGGCGGACCGCGCCAGATGATCCGCGACGCGCGGGTCCGGCGGCGCCGGTCGTCGAGGGGGAGCGTGGCGCGGGCGGGGCGCCCCGCGTCCTGGCTCGCCTGGGTCGTGCCCTGCGCCATGCTGGCCCTGTTCCTCGGGCTCTTCGCCATCGCCAACCCGCTGATCGCTGCCTGGCTCGCCGACGTGCCGGCGCCGTCCTGGTCCGCCATCGCGACGGCGATCGTCCATGCCCCCTTCTGGCTCTGCGTCGCCGCGGCGGTCTGGCCCGTGATCCGGGTCCGGCGGGCGCGGGCGTGTCGCCCCGCCGGCCCGCGGACCCCGGGAAGCGACGGCCTCGCGGACGCCGCCGCGGGGAAGCGCGCCGGGTCGATCCTGCTGTCGCCCGCCGCGATCCTGCGCGCCCTCGTCCTGCTCGACCTGCTCTTCGCCCTGCAACTCGCCCTCGACGGCGCCTACCTGTGGGGCGGGATGGCGCTGCCGGAAGGCCTGACCTACGCGGCCTACGCGCATCGCGGCGCCTATCCGCTGGTCGCGACGGCCCTGCTGGCGGGCGGCTTCGCCCTCCTGGTCCGGCGTGAGGGCGCCGCTGCGGCGCCGGCCGCACCCGCGGGCCGCCTCGTGCCGGCGCTGCTGCTCCTGTTCATCGGGCAGAACGTCCTGCTGATGGTGTCGGCCATGCGGCGCCTCGCCCTCTACGTCGAGGCCTATGCGCTCACCGAGTGGCGCCTCGCGGCCTTCGCCTGGATGGGGCTGGTCGCGGCGGGGCTCGCCCTGATGGCCGTGCAGGTCGCGCGCGGGCGGAACAACCGCTGGCTCCTCGGGCGCGTCGCCCTCGCCGGGGCCGCGGTGCTCTACGGCTGGTGCTTCCTCGATGCGCCGCGCCTCGTCGCCGACTACGACGTCGCCCATTGCGCCGAGTTGCAGGGCACCGGCCCGGAGCTCGACACCGTTATGATGGTCCGTCTCGGGCCCGCGGCGATCCCTGCCGTCGACCTGTATCTTCGGCATCTCATGCCGGACGGGCGCCGCCCCGGCCTCGTGCGGTGGCGCGCGGAGGCCGCTGCCGCGCTGCGCCGCGAGGCCGGGGACTGGCGGCGTTGGAGCCTGCGCGGCTGGCGGCTCGGGCGATATCTGGATACATCCGGCGTCGAGGAACCCCCCGTGCCGGCGGGACCGAGTGACGAGGGCGAATGAGGCCCGATGAGCGCGCCCAACATCCTGGTGGCGGACGACGACCCGCATATCCGCGACATCATCGGCTTCGCCATCCGCAAGGCCGGCATGGAGGCCGAGATGGCGCGCGACGGCGCCGAAGCGTTGCGCCTCATCGCGCGGCGGCGCTTCGACCTCGCGGTGCTCGACATCGGCATGCCCGAGATGGACGGGCTCGACCTGTGCCGCGAGATCCGCAGGGGCTCGCACCTGCCGATCCTGTTCCTGTCGGCCCGCGACGAGGAGATTGACCGCGTGCTGGGGCTGGAGATCGGCGGCGACGACTATCTCACCAAGCCCTTCAGCCCTCGAGAACTCGTGGCGCGCATCAAGGCCATCCTCAAGCGCAGCCGACCCGCACCTGGGCCTCCGCCCGACCGCACCCTGCGCCACGGCCGGCTCGCCCTCGACGCCGAGGCACATCTCGCCACCTATGCCGGCGCGCCCCTCGGCCTCACGGCGCTTGAATTCGCGATCCTGGCCGCGATGCTCGGCCGGCCGCGCATGGCCTTCACGCGCGACCGCATCCTGGATGCCGCCTACGGCGAGGGCGCGGCCGTGTCGGACCGCACCGTCGACAGCCACATCCGCAACGTCCGCGCGAAGCTCCTCGCCGCCGGGTGCCGCGACGCCGTCGAGACCGTGCACGGAATCGGCTTCCGCCTCGGGGCCTGCGGCGGGGCGGATCCCTGATGCCCACCCTCTGGTCGGGCGGCAGGCCGAGCCTCGGGCTCGTGCTGACGCTGGTGCTCGGGACGGTGCTGGCGCTGCCCCTGGCGGGGCTCCTCGCCTTCGGCATCTACGACGACCAACTCGTGCGCCACACCGAGGGCGAACTCGTGGCCCAGGCCGCGGCCCTGGCGGCCGGCGCCCGGCGCGAGATCGAGGCGACCGTGCCGGCCGACGTGCCGCTCGGCGACGCGGTCCCGGACGAAATCCCGGCGAGGTCCGACCCGCCCCTCGGCGCGCCCTTGCCGCCGCGCCCCGACGCCGCCCCGGCCGCGACGCCGGCCGACCCCTCCTTCCGGGCGCTCGGCGACAGGTTGGCGCCGGACCTCGCCACGACCCAGGCCGTGACCCTGGCCGGGTTCCGCCTGCTCGACCCGCGCGGTACCGTGATCGCGGGCCGGGCCGAGGTCGGCGGATCCTTGGCCGGCGTCGAGGAGGTCGCGGAAGCGTTGCGGGGTCGCCTCGGCGTGGCGCTGCGCCGCCGCGTGTCGCATCATCCCTATCCGCCGCCGGGATCGCTCAGCCGCGGGCGGCCCTATCGGGTCTTCGTGGCGCTGCCGATCGTCGTGCGCCACCGCGTGGCCGGGGTGGTCTACGCGTCGCGCACCCCGGTTGACCTCGTGGGCAGCCTCTACGGCCAGCGCGGGCCGCTCGGCCTCGCGGCCGCCGCGGTCGTGGCGGCCGCCGCCCTGGCCGGCGCCGTACTCCACCGCGCCATCAGCCTGCCGGTGCGCGAACTCATCGCCCTCACGGCCGCGATCGGTGGAGGTGACCGCGCCGCGGTGGCGTCCCACCGGCACCACGGCACCGTGGAGTTCGCCGCCCTCGCCCGCAGCCTCCGCAGCATGGCGGCGCGGCTGACCGGGCGCGGCGACGCGGTGTCGAGCTTCGCGGCCCACGTGTCGCACGAGCTGAAGTCGCCGTTGAGCGCCATCCGCGGGGCGGTGGAACTGCTGAGGGACGACGAGGTCGGGACGCCGATGGGCGCGGAGCAGCGGCTGCACTTTCTCGATCACATCCTGGCCGACACGGACCGGCTCGGCGCGCTGCTGAACCGGCTGCGCGAGATGGCCCGCGCCGAAGCGGAGCCGACCGCCGGGGCCTCGCCGCTCCGGCCCGTCCTGGACGCCCTGCGCGCCCTCTTTCCGGGCCTCGCGCTGCGGGCGGCCGGCGACCTCGACGCCGTCGCGCGCATGTCGGCCGACAACCTCCTCGTGGTCCTGTCCCACCTCGCCGACAACGCCGCCCGCCACGCCGCCCGCGCGCTCGACGTCGCGGTCCGGCGCGAGGACGAGGCGGTGCTGGTCGAGGTGCGGGACGACGGCTCCGGCATCTCGCCGGGGAACCGCGGGCGCGTCTTCGACAGCTTCTTCACGACGCGGCGCGAGGACGGCGGCACCGGCATGGGCCTCGCCATCGTCCGCGCCCTGCTGGGCGCGCACGACGGCACCATCGCGCTCGTCGACACGGCGGCCGGCGCCGGCTTCGCCGTCGCGGTCCCGGCAGCCCTTCCGCCCTCCGCCGCGGTCTCGGCGGCCGAGCCGCGCCGCGATGGGCGATGGCGCATCGCGGCCGGAACGGCCTGCGTCGTCCTGGCCGGGCTGGCGCTGCGGGGCGTCGGACCCGGCCTTGGCCTGCCGTTCGCGCTCACCAAATACGGCGGCTCGGCGCTCTGGGGCGCTATGGTGTACGGGTTCGCCGCGCTCGTGGCGCCGCGGGCCGCCCGCTCCCGCGTGGCCGGCGCGGCGCTGGCGACCGCGGCGCTGGTCGAGGCTTCGCGGCTCCTCCAC
>CAXTFP010000119.1:0-8175 GCA_964243135.1 uncultured Lichenihabitans sp. | reverse complement strand
GCGAGGGGTCCCAGGTGGTGCCGTCGGCGGCGTCGCGCCGTCGCCGCGCCACCCCGGTGAGCGCCTCGAGCACCACGCGGTTGGCGAGGAACGAGGTGATCTCGGCGTGGTCGTAGGGCGGTGACACCTCGACCACGTCCATGCCGACCACGGGCAACTCGTACGCGATCCGCCGCACGGCGTCCAGCAAATGCCGCGAGGTCAGGCCACCCGGCTCGGGCGTCCCGGTGCCCGGCCTGGTGCGGCGCATGTTCCGCGAGAAGCACCTCACCTGGTCAGGCGATCCCTTCGCGGTCTACGACCGCTACAGCCGCCTGCCGCACCCCGCGGCCCGCACCGGCGCTGGCGGGGAGATCGTCACCAACCTCATGCATCACCACCATTCCCGCGATCCCGGGCTGCGCTTCGCCTTCAGCCTCCTCAACCCCTTCGAGGTCACGGCCTACGCGCGCTTCTTCGCCCGGATGGCCGCGACGGCCGGGATGGACGACAGCCTGTGGCGGGCCGCGGCGTGACCGGGGCGGCGGGCGACGGACCGGAAGGCGCGGCGCTCCGCCTGCGCCGCCTGGAGCTCGACAACGACGACCTGCGCGCCGAGAACGCACGGCTGAAGGGCTCGATCGCCGAAAAGCAGGACGAGATCATGGCGCTCGGCGAGCGCCTGGGCCAGCTCCAGGCGCGGCTCGACACGGTGCACCGCGTGGCCGCCTGGGGGCGCCTGCGCCGGCTGAACCCGCTGCGGGCGGTGCTGCGGCGCATGGGGTAGGGGAGTTCCCTTCTCCCGCCTGCGGGAGAAGGTGCCCGCGCAGCGGGCGGATGAGGGGAAAGGGTGCTCTTCGCGCCGCTGTCGGCCGAGCCCCCTCGCCTTGACGCCCCCGCGCTCCATCGCCTACCTCCCTCCCCGGGCCACCTCCCCCCAACGGGAGGCTCCCATCTGAGAGGATGGATCCGATGACGCTTCCCACCCCGGCCCGCAGGCCGGCGAACCCTTGCTTCTCCTCCGGCCCCTGCGCCAAGCGCCCCGGCTGGTCCCTCGACGCGCTGCGCGACGCTCCCCTCGGCCGCTCCCACCGCGCGGCGGTCGGCAAAACCAAGCTCCAGGCCGCCATCGAACTCACCCGCGAGGTGCTGGAAGTCCCGTCCGACTACCGCATCGGCATCGTGCCGGGCTCCGACACCGGCGCCATCGAGATGGCCATGTGGACGCTGCTCGGCGCCCGGCCCGTGGACGTGCTGGCCTGGGAGAGCTTCGGCGAGGGCTGGGTGACGGACGCCGTCAAGCAGCTCAAGCTCCCCGACACCCGCACCCTGAAGGCGCCCTACGGCGGCATCGTCGACTTCGGGGAGGTCGACTTCGACCGCGACGTCGTCTTCACCTGGAACGGCACCACCTCGGGCGTCCGCGTCGCCGAGGGCACGCCCATCCCGGCCGGCCGCGCCGGGCTGACGCTATGCGACGCCACCTCGGCGGCCTTCGCCCAGAGGCTGCCCTGGGACGCGCTCGACGTCGTCACCTTCTCCTGGCAGAAGGCGCTCGGCGGCGAGGCGGCCCACGGCATGCTGGTGCTTTCGCCCCGCGCCGTCGAGCGGCTGCTCACCTTCACGCCGCCCCGGCCGCTGCCCAAGGTGTTCCGCCTCGTGTCGGGCGGCAAGCTCGCCGAGGGCATCTTCAAGGGCGAAACCATCAACACGCCCTCCATGCTCTGCGTCGAGGACTACCTCGACGCGCTCGCCTGGGGGCAGTCGGTCGGCGGATTGGAGGGCCTCGTGGCCCGCGCCGACCGCAACGCCGCGGCGCTCGACGCCTGGGTGCGCCGCACCCCCTGGGTGGCGAACCTCGCCGAGCGGCCCTCCATCCAGTCGAACACCTCCGTCTGCCTCAAAGTCGTGGACCCCGCGGTCACGTCCCAGCCCGCCGAGGCTCAGGCGAAGTTCGCCAAGGCGCTCGCCACCCTGCTGGAGCGCGAAGGCGTCGCCCTCGACATCGGCTCCTACCGCGACGCCCCTCCCGGCCTGCGCATCTGGTGCGGCGCCACCGTCGAGACCGCGGACGTCGAGGCCCTGACGGAGTGGCTCGACTGGGCCTACGCCGAAGCTGGCGTCCAGTCGCGGAAGGCCGCGTAGCGGGGCGCTCGCCGCGACGCCGACAGGTTCGCCCTTCTCCCCAGCGGGGAGAAGGTCGGCAAAGCCGGGATGAGGGGGGACCCCCGCGGCTTCAGGACCCCTCATCCGCCCTCCGCGGCTTCGCCGCCGGGCACCTTCTCCCCGCAGGGGAGAAGGGGATGATCGACCGGCGCTGACGGACGAAGATCGGTCGCGCCTGCGGCGCGTCATCCCCCCTCATCCGGCCGGGCAAGCCGGGCCACCTTCTCCCCGCCGGGGAGAAGGGATCGCCCGCCCTTTTTCTCTCTCAATCCCTTTTCCAGGACATCCCCATGGCGCCCCGCGTCCTCATCTCAGACGAACTCTCGCCCGCCGCCGTGGCCATCTTCCGGGAGCGCGGCGTCGAGGTCGACGTGAAGCCCGGCCTCGACAAGGACGCGCTCGCCGCGATCATCGACGGCTACGACGGCCTCGCCATCCGCTCGGCCACCAAGGTCACGGCGAAGCTGCTCGACGCCGCGACGCGGCTCAAGGTCGTGGGCCGGGCCGGCATCGGGGTCGACAACGTCGACATCCCGGCCGCCACCGCCAAGGGCGTGATCGTGATGAACACGCCCTTCGGCAATTCCATCACCACGGCCGAACACGCCATCGCGCTCATGTTCGCCCTCGCGCGCCAGCTCCCCGCCGCCGACGCCTCCACCCAGGCCGGCCGCTGGGAGAAGAACCGCTTCATGGGCGTCGAGATCACCGGCAAGGCGCTGGGCATCATCGGCTGCGGCAACATCGGGGCCATCGTGGCGGCCCGCGCCATCGGCCTGAAGATGCGCGTCCTGGCCTTCGACCCCTTCCTCAGCCCGGAGCGTGCTACGGCGCTCGGGGTCGAGAAGGTCGAGCTCGACGAGCTGCTGCGGCGCGCCGACGTCATCACGCTCCACGTCCCCATGACGCCGCAGACTCGGAACGTGCTGTCGGCCGAGAACCTCGCCAGGACCAAGCCCGGCGTGCGCATCGTCAACTGCGCCCGCGGCGGCCTCGTGGACGAGGAGGCCCTGCGCGCGCTGCTCGATTCCGGCCACGTCGCGGGCGCCGCCATCGACGTCTTCGCGGTCGAGCCCGCGCGCGAGAACGTGCTCTTCGGCCACCCCAATGTCGTGTGCACGCCCCACCTCGGGGCCGCCACCAGCGAGGCGCAGGAGAACGTGGCGCTGCAGGTCGCCGAGCAGATGGCCGACTATCTCGTGCGCGGCGCCATCGCCAACGCGCTCAACTTCCCGTCCATCTCGGCCGAGGAGGCCCCCAAGCTCCGCCCCATGGTGGCGCTGGCCGAGAAGCTCGGCTCCTTCGCCGGGCAGCTCACGGAGGCACCGCTCAGCGCCGTGCGGATCGTCTACGAGGGCGAGGTGGCGGGGCTGAACACCCAGGCGCTGACGGCCTCGGCGCTGGCCGGCCTGCTGCGCCCGGCGCTGGCCTCGGTCAACGTCGTCTCGGCCCCGGCGCTGGCCAAGGCGCGGGGCATCGCGGTCGACGTCACGACGCGGGCCGCGGAGGGCGACTACGAGTCGCTCGTCACCCTGGAGGTCGCGACCGAGGGCGGCACCCGCGCGCTGGCCGGCACCGTGTTCCAGGACGGCAAGCCCCGCATCCTGGGCATCGGCGGCATCAAGGTCGACGCCGAGTTCGCCCCCGCGATGCTGTACGTCACCAACGAGGACAAGCCCGGCTTCATCGGCCGCTTCGCCACGGCGCTGGGCGACGCCGGCATCAACATCGCGACCTTCGCGCTCGGCCGCGACGGCCCCGGCGGCTCGGCCGTGGCGCTGGTCGAGGTCGACGGCGAGGTCCCAGGCGCCGTGCTGGAGGCCATCGAGGGCCTGCCGGGCGTCAAGGCCGCCAAGGCCCTGCGGTTCTGATGGCGAGGGCGCTTGCCCTCAGGTGAACAGCGACCGGAGCTGGCCGATGAGGAACGAGCGCCGGGTTTCCGACAGCTTGGCCAGGAACGTTTCGGCCCAGCGGTCGATGTCCTGGCGCGAGATGCGCTCGAACATGGACTGGAACCGCGCCTGGCGCTCCTCCAGCGGCATCTCCAGCGCGGCCCGCAGCGCCTGGGCCATGCCTTCCGTCTCGTGCGGGTTGACGATGAGGGCCGCGTCGAGCTCGGCGGCCGCGCCGGCGAACTGCGACAGCAGCAGCACGCCGGGGTCCTCCGGATCCTGCGAGGCCACGTATTCCTTGGCCACGAGGTTCATGCCGTCGCGCAGCGGCGTCACCAGGGCGGCGGCCGCGACGCGGAACACGCCCGCCAGGGCGTCGCGGGGGTAGGACCGGTTGACGTAGCGGATCGGCGTCCAGGCGGCCTCGCCGAACTGGCCGTTCACCGAGCCGACCAGCCGGTTCACGTCGTCCGACATGTCCACGTATTCGGGGATGTCGGAGCGGCTCTTCGGCGTCACCTGGAGGTAGGTGACGCGGTTGCGCCAGTCCGGCTCCGTGTCGAGGAAGTGCCGGTAGCCCTCGATGCGATGGACGATGCCCTTGGAATAGTCGAGCCGGTCGACCCCCACCACGAGCTTGCGGCCGAGCAGGCTTTCCTTGAACTCGCGCGTGAAGGCCGAGCCCGCGGCTTCCACCGCGAGGGCCGCGTAGTCCTCCGTCTCGATGCCGACCGGGAAGGCGCCGATCCGCACCACACGCCCGTCGAGCGCGTAGGACGTGCCGTCCCGGCCCTGATGGGCGCCCGTGGCCGCGAGGTAGCGGCCGTAGTTGTTGCGGTCGTTCTCGGTCTGGAAGCCGACGAGGTCGTAGTGGCTGAGCGCCCCGATGCTCTGCTCCTGCTTGGGGATGGTGAACAGCAGGTCGGCTGGCGGGCAGGGGATGTGGAGGAAGAAGCCGATCGGGTTGTCGAAGCCGCGCGAGCGCAGCTCCCGCGCCAGGGGGATCAGGTGGTAGTCGTGCACCCAGATCACGTCGTCGGGCGTGAGCAGCTTCGCCAGGTGGTCGGCGAAGAGGCCGTTGACCCTGAGGTAGCCGGTGAGGTCCGAGCGGTTGAACTCGGCCAGGTCGACCCGGTAGTGCAGGATCGGCCACAGCACGCGGTTGGCGAAGCCGTTGTAATATTCCTGGAAGTCGGCGCTCGACAGGTCCGTCACCACGTAGGTGACGTGGTCGCGCACGGCCGTCTCGGGCTCGACGCCGGGCCCGTCGTCCACCTTGCCGCTCCAGCCGAACCACAGGCCGGGCCGGGACTTCAGCGCCGCGTGGACCGCCACGGCCAGCCCGCCGGGCGGCGGCGGCTGGCCGGGTTCGGGCACCGTGACGCGGTTCGAGACGATGACGAGCCGGCTCACCCAGCGTCCTCCCAGCTCTGCGACACCCGCATCCGTCCGATCCGCATCCGTCCGACTGGGGCCAGGGCATCCATAGACCAGATCCCGCGGACCCGGAAGGCCGCCGTGGCGGCCCGTCGGCCCTCGCCGGCCGGGGAAGCGTCGGGGGTGCGGGCCGGCGTCATGCGGTGGCGGCCTCCGCCCGTCCGATGCCCGACAGCCACAGCCGCACGGCAGCCGGGTCGGCGAAGGTCGCCGTCACGCCCGGGAAGGCGCGGCCCACCGAATAGGCCCGGCCGTCCCGGTCCCGCACGGCCAGGAAGCCCGGCGCGTCCGTGACGTCGTCGCCGATGAACACGGGGCGCCGCCCCGCGAAGGGGGGCCGCCGCATGAAGTCCGCGATCGCCGCGCCCTTGTGGACGTGGGGCCGCTTCAGCTCGAACACGCAGTGGCCGGGCAGGATCGCGAGCCCGAGGTCGACCCGTGCGGCGAGGAACAGTTCGAGGGCCTCGCGCAGGCGCGGCTCGCAGGCGGGCGCGGTGCGGTAATGCACCGCGAAGGAGAAGCCCTTGTTCTCGGCCAGCGTGCCGGGGAAGCCGGACAGCAGAGCGGCGAGGTCGGCCCAGGCCGCATCCGGGATCGGCACGGCCCCGGTGACCTCCACGGCCGCGTCGTCGCCGAAGCGGAACTCGGCCCCGTGCACCCCGCTGCACTTCAGCCTGAGGGGCGCGAAGATCCGGTCGAGGTCCGCGATGCTGCGGCCGCTCACCAGCGCGAGTGCGCCGCCGAAGAAGCGCTCGGCGCGGACGAGGTCGTCGAGCAGCCCCGGCGGCACCCGCACGGCGTCCGGCGTGAGCGCGATGTCGATCAGCGTGCCGTCGACGTCGAGGAACAGGCAGGCGTCGCGGGGCGGGGACTCGGGATTCATCCGTGGGGCTCGCCTGTGGTGTCGAGGGCGGGGGCGCCCGCCGACGCCCGCCAGATCGGGGCAGGAGGGGCGGTTTCGGGGCCGAGGTCAAGCCCGGGTGCATCCGCCGCCGGGCGCGGCGGCGGCACCCGGGCTGCGCGGATGGGGCGCGGAGGCTGCGCGGATGGATCGCAGCCGGGATGGTGCGGCGCGGAACCATCGTTTCAATGGTGGCGTTCAAGCCTCGATGGTCAGTCGATGCTCGAGCCCGGACGTGCAGCATGAGAATCGCGCAAATCGCCCCCCTGATGGAATCCGTTCCGCCCCGCCTCTACGGGGGCACGGAGCGGATCGTCTCCTGGCTGACCGAGGAGCTCGTCCGCCAGGGCCATGAGGTGACGCTCTTCGCGAGCGGCGATTCCATCACGGCCGCCAACCTCGTCCCCTGCACGACGGAAGCCATCCGCCTGTCCGAAACGATGGTCGACTACCTGCCCCACACGCTGATGATGGCCGAGCGCGTCCACCGCCTCGCGCGCTCCTTCGACGTGATGCACTTCCACGTCGACATGTTTCACTTCCCGCTGTTCCGGGGCATGCCGAACAAGACGCTGACCACCCTGCACGGCCGGCAGGACCTGCCCGACCTGTGGCCCTTCTACCGCGCCTTCCCCGAGATGCCGCTGGTGTCGATCTCGGACGCGCAGCGCGCGCCCATCTCGGACGCCACCTTCGCCGGCACGGTGCTGCACGGCCTCCCGGCCGACCTGCACCGGCCGAGCTACGACCCGCGCGGCGGCTACCTCGCTTTCCTGGGCCGGATCTCGGCCGAGAAGCGGCCGGACCGCGCCATCCGCATCGCCCGCGCCCTCGGCATCCCGCTGAAGATCGCCGCCAAGGTCGACAAGGCGGACCGGAAATATTTCGAGACCGAGATCAAGCCGCTGCTGGAGGAGGGCGGCGGCGTCGAGTTCGTCGGCGAGGTGGACGAGCGCGGCAAGACCAAGTTCCTGGGCGAGGCCCGCGCCCTGCTGTTCCCCATCGACTGGCCGGAGCCCTTCGGCCTCGTGATGATCGAGGCCATGGCCTGCGGCACCCCCGTGCTGGCCTTCCGCCACGGCTCCGTGCCGGAAGTCATCGACGACGGCGTCACGGGCCGCATCGTCGGCTCGATGGAGGAGGCCATCGCGGCCGCCCCCCAGGTTCTGGCGATGGACCGCCGCAAGGTGCGCCGCCGCTTCGAGGAGCGGTTCACGGCCGAGCGCATGGCGCGCGACTACGTCGACCTTTACACGAAGCAGATCGCGCTCGCGGGCCTCGACGGCTCCCCGGCCCTGATGCCGGCGGCGCGCGACCTCACCCGCCCCGCCGTCGACCTCGGCGGCATGCTGCGCCTGCGGACGGGCGCGACCCAGTGACGGCCGTGCCGCGGCGGCGCGGGTCCGCCCGGGCGTGACGGGCTTCCCCCGGCGGTCGATCGGCGTATAGGAGGCGTTCGCCCGGCGGGTCCGACCTCGCCCGCGGCCCTCCCCCTCCTCAGCGGGACGTTTCCTCGACGATGACAGACGACACCGATGCCGGACGACCCCGCGAGGCCGCGGGGGATCCGGCGGTCGACCCGACCGAGAAGACGCCCTTCTACATCCCGGCGACCGAGTCTTCGGCGCGCCCCCGCCACACCCTGAAGCACGGCGACACCTTCGCGGTGATCGACAGCTACGGCGACATCGGCGCCTCGGCGGGCGGCCCGGACGGGCTCTTCGATCACGACACGCGCTACCTGTCGCGCTTCGAGATGCTGCTGGCCGGCACGCAGCCGCTCCTGCTCGGCTCCAGCGT
>CAXTFP010000118.1:0-8223 GCA_964243135.1 uncultured Lichenihabitans sp. | reverse complement strand
GAGCGGGATTCGAACCCGCGATACGGTTTCCCGTATACACACTTTCCAGGCGTGCGCCTTCAACCACTCGGCCACCTCTCCGTCCGGCGTCGCCACGCCGGGCCGACCCGTGGATGTCGGCCGCGCCCCGCCGCGATGGGGCGCGAGCGGGGTCTAGCATCGGAACGACGCGGAGCGCAACAGCGCGCCTTCGCCCGCCGACCCCACCCCGATCCGCAGCGCTTTACGGTCTCGGGCGCCCCGGGTTACAGCGGGGCGATCCACGCGGGCGGGCCTCCATGATCCGGTTTCTCCTTCGCGCGGCGGGCTTCGTCCTCCTCGCCGCCGCCTTCGCGGCCCTGGTCGTGGACGGCACGCGGTCCATCGCCGGCGAGCGCCTCCTGCAATATTCGCTCGGCGAGGCCGCGGCCTGGGCGGGCGGCGCGCGCTACGCGGCGCTGGTGGGCGAGCTCGCGGGGGCGCCCGAGCCGGTGCGGCAGCTCGCCTCCGGGCTCCTCGCCCTGCCGGGATGGATCGTCATGGGCGGGCTCGGGCTGCTGCTGCTCACCGCCGGCCGTCCGGCGGCCGAGCGTATCCGCCTGTCCGGCCGCCGGATCTGACGCCCGAGCGAAACTTGCCGCCGCGGCGCTGCACGCGGGCCGCCCCCGTCCCTATATCAGGGCCATCACGGAGACGGAGGACCGCACCATGCTGTTCCGCAAGAAAGCCACCCTGCCCACGGCCGCCGAAGCGTTGCCGGGCCGGCCCCAGCCCCTGCCCACCATCGATCGCCACCTCGTGCTCGACACGCCCATCAAGGGGCCTTACCCGGACGGCACCGAGGTCGCCTATTTCGGCATGGGCTGCTTCTGGGGCGCCGAGCGCCTGTTCTGGCGCCTCGGCCGCGGCATCCACACGACGGCCGTCGGCTACCAGGGCGGTGAGACGCCGAACCCGACCTACGAGGAAACCTGCACCGGCATGACGGGCCACGCCGAGGTCGTCATGGTGGCCTTCGACCCGAAGGCGGTCTTTTATGCGTCGCTGCTGAAGCTGTTCTGGGAAAGCCACGACCCGACCCAGGGCATGCGCCAGGGCAACGACGTGGGCACGACCTATCGCTCGACGATCTACACCACCACGCCCGCGCAGCTCGCCGAGGCCGAGGCCTCCAAGGCCGCCTTCGAGAAGGCGCTGGCGGCCTCGGGGATGGGCCGCATCACCACCGAGATCCGCCCGGCCCCGGTGTTCTACTTCGCGGAGGGCTACCACCAGCAGTACCTGGAGCGGAACCCGCGCGGCTATTGCAACCTCGCCGGCACGGGCGTGTCCTGCCCCATCGGCCTCGGCGTCGCGGCCGAGTGAGCCCTACTGCGCCACCAGCACCTGCCGGCAGGCCGCGGGCATATCCGCCATGGTGATGGGCGGCTTCGGCTTGGCGTCGGGGTTGGGACGGGGGTGAAGCACCTCGGGCTTGAACCACCAGGCCAGCGACGCGTCGCAGCCCTCGGTCGGCTGAACCGGGGGCTGTGACACGCAGCTCGCGTCGCCCGCCGGGCAGGCGATGCGGACGTGGAAGTGGTAGTTGTGCCCCCACATGGGCCGCACCTTGTCGAGCCACCCGCGGTCGCCCGTGGCCTCGCGGCAGATGGCCTTCTTGATGGCCGGGTTGACGAAGATGCGCTCGACCTCTGGCTGCTCGGCCGCGGCCTTGATCAGGGCCAGGTGCTGGGGCGTCCACTTGGTCGGGTCGACGTCGAGCCCGTCGGGGCGCACGACATTGGTGGCCGACATGAACTCCCGCTCCTGGCGGGACAGCTCGCGGTGCGGCATGGGCGACAGCCAGATATCGGCGTCGAGCCCCACCTGATGGGAGGCGTGGCCCGTCAGCATCGGGCCGCCGCGGGGCTGCGAGATGTCGCCGACGAGCAGGCCCGGCCAGCCGTTGACTTCCGGCACGCGCCGGGAGAAGCGCTCCAGGAAGGCGATCAGCGCCGGGTTGCCCCAGTTGCGGTTGCGCGACAGCCGCATCACCTGCCAAGCCTCGCCGTTGATCGGCAGGGCTTCCGCCCCCGCGAGGCAGCCCTTGGCGTAGAAACCGATCGAGCTTGCCTGGAGGTCGGCAGGGTCCAGCGCGCGGCCGAAGGCCTGCTTGGCGGGCAAGCGCGGGTCCGTGGGGTCGGCCAGCGGGGGCAGGGGCTGCGGGTCGAGCGTGCCCCTGTCCTGCGCGGCGGCCGGCATCGCCAGCGCCAGCCACCCCAGGGCCACGGCGGCCGTCGATCGGGTCAGGGACACCATTCCGCCTTCCCTCAACCGCTCTGCGCCTCGTGGGCGCCCAGCGGGCCGAAGCTTTCGACCACGCTCTCGTAGACCTGCCGCTTGAACGGGATGATGAGCTCGGGCAGCCGCTCGATCCGTTCCCAGCGCCACGCATCAAACTCGGGTTTGAGGCCGTGCTCGGGCCGATCGATGTTGATTTCGCGCTCGTCGCCCTCGAAGCGGAAGGCGAACCACTTCTGCTTCTGCCCCCGGTAGCGCCCCTTCCAGCTGCGGCGCGACAGGTCGACCGGCAGGTCGTAGGTGAGCCACTGCGGCGCCTCCGCCAGGAACGACACGGACGACACGCCGGTCTCCTCCCGCAACTCGCGCAGGGCGGCGGCGCGGGGCATCTCGCCCGCGTCGATCCCGCCCTGCGGCATCTGCCACTCGTAGCCTTGGGTTGCAGGGTCGACGGCCCGCTTCGACCGGCGGCGGCCGATGAAGACCAGACCCTCGGGGTTGAAGAGCGCGATGCCCACGCAGGGCCGGTAGGGAGATTGCGGCATGGGTCCATCCTACGTCGGCGGTTGACAGTCTTTCCCTAATTTCGCCGATTTCGGCCGAAGCAGAAGCGGAAACTTGCGGTGCGGCTTGCCGCGGGGTTGCGGACGTCCGCCCCGCCCCCGTGAGACGCCGCGTCCGCCCGCCGCGGGACGGCGATGGGGGCCGCCGAGGGCTGGCTTTTCCGCGCGGTCCAGCCTATATCTCGAATGCGGAGCTGCGGGGTGCGTGAGGACAGTATTCCCGGGGCCTTATCGATTCTGAAGGGAGCTGTCCCTGTTCTCGCCCGTGGGCTTGAGCATATGGCGCCCACCTACGTTGTAGGTTCCCGGGATCGATATCCCACGGCCACTGCGGCCCCGCACTCGACATGCCGCGCGACCGGGCGGGACGTGGATCCCGCATGACGATCGCCCGCACCAAATCCGCCCTCCGTGCCGCGGCGCTCGGGCGCCGGTCCGAGATCGACCCCGATCGGCGCGCCGCCTTCGCGGAAGCGCTCGCGGCCCACGGCCTCGCCCTGGTCCGAGATTTCGCCGACGGCCAGACGACCGCCGTCTCGGCCTTCCTCCCCATCCGCGGCGAGCCCGACACGCTGCCTCTGCTGGCCGCCCTGGCCGACGGCGGCTTTGTGACCTCGCTGCCCGCGACGCCGCCGCGCGGCGAGCCCCTGCGCTTCCGCGCCTGGCGCCCCGGCGACGCGCTCCGGCCCGGCCGGTTCGGCACGTTGGAGCCGTCGGCCGAGGCCGCGGAGGTCGAGCCCGAGGTGCTCTTCGTGCCACTGGCGGGATTCGACCGGCGCGGCCACCGCCTCGGCTACGGCGCCGGCTATTACGACGGCGCTCTGGCCCGCCTTCGCGCCCGCGGGCGCGTGCTCGCCGTGGGGGTCGCCTTCGCGGACCAGGAGGTCGAGTCCGTCCCGGCCGAGCCGCACGACGAGGGGCTCGACGCCCTCATGACCGACGCCGGCCTCCTCACCTTAGGACCAGACCCATGCGCATCCTCTTCGTCGGCGACGTGATGGGCCGCTCCGGCCGCGCGGTGGTCGCGGCCGAGCTCCCCAATCTCCGCTCGCGCTGGGCGCTCGACCTCGTGGTGGTCAACGGCGAGAACGCGGCCGGTGGCACCGGCATCACGGAACCCATCTGCAACGACATCCTCGCGGCCGGGGCCGATGCCGTGACGCTTGGCAACCACGCCTTCGACCAGCGCGAGGCCCTGGTGTTCATCGCCCGGCAGCCCCGCCTCGTGCGCCCGCTGAACTACCCGCCCGGCACGCCGGGGCGCGGCGCGGCCCTGATCGACCTCCACGACGGGCGGCGGGCGCTGGTGCTCAACGTCATGGGCCGCATCTTCATGGACGCGCTCGACGACCCCTTCGCGGGGCTGGAGCGTGAGATCGAGGCCTGCCCGCTGGGGCTCGCCTGCGACGCCGTGGTGGTGGACGTCCACGCCGAGGCCACGAGCGAGAAGAATGCGCTCGGCCACGTGCTGGACGGGCGCGCCAGCCTCGTGGTCGGCACGCACACCCATATCCCTACGGCCGACCATCGCGTGCTGCCGGGCGGCACGGCCTACATGTCGGATGCCGGGATGACGGGCGACTACGACAGCGTCATCGGCGTCGACAAGGACGAGCCGATCCGCCGCTTCCTCCAGCGCACCCCCGGCAGCCGCTACGAGCCGGCCTCCGGCCCCGCGACACTCTGTGGGGTCGCGGTCGAGACCGACGACCGCACCGGGCTGGCGCTGAGAGTCGCGCCGGTGCGGATCGGCGGCTGCCTCGACGGAGCCGTGCCGGCCTTCTGGAGCTGACAGGCTTCGGCCCGCCCGCCCTCAGCGGGGCGGCAGGCCCGTGACGGCGCGCGGCGTGAGCTCGCCCAGCGGCACCGGCCGGGCGTGCGGACGGGTGGCGAGCATGTCGTCGATCAGCGCCAGGGCTTCGGGCCGGCCGCTGTTGCGCACCTGCTCGAAGGGCGTCCAGGTCGCGGCGAAGTCGAGCGCCGAGAAGACGTCGCGGTAGCGCCGGAGCTCGTTCGGCGTCAGCGGCACGCCGCGCACGAAGGCCTTGTGGGCCGAGATGGTCGTGGCGCGGCGCCGGTCGGCGGGGTCGAGCTCGAACTTGAGGGCGTCGCCGCAGAACAGGATCCGCCGCGCCCGGTCGAACAGCACCGTGTGTCCGTCGAAGTGGCCCGCCGTGAGGTGCAGCTCCAGGCCGGGCAGGGGCTCCAGCCGCTCGTCGAAGGGCCAGGTGACGCAGACCGCGGCCGACCAGACGAGGTCGCCGGGGTGGAGCACCAGCTCGGGATCGAAACGGTCCTGGATCTGCCACAGCGCCCCATAGCTGTGAGGATGCGAGGCCGCCAGCACCTGCACGCCGCCGAGTTCCGCGATGAAGGCCAGCGCCTCGGCGCTGTAGGCCGCGCATCCCTCGAACATCAGGTTGCCGGCGGGGCTCCGCAGCAGGTAGCTCATCGAGCCGATGCCGCTCACCGGCTCGTTCCAGAACCGCCACGCGCCCGGCTCCAGCTCCTCCCAGTGGCAGGGATAGAGGGCCCGCGCCTGCTCCAGCGTGCGGAAGCTCCAGCCCGTCTGCGGCACGACGTGGCGCGCGTCGAGGCAGAGCGGGCAGGCGGGCGGCGTCTCGAAGTGTCGCTGCCAGAAGCCGCAGTTGTCGCAGAAGAACGGCGGCAGATCGAGCGCGCCCGCGAAGGGAAGGTAGCCGGGGCTCACGCGCGTCCGCCGGCGGCTCGGGGCGGGATGGCAGACTGCATCGGGGTCCTCGCGGCGTTGGGCATCGGAGATCGGGCGCCATGCCCGGCTTGTCCAGCCCTCGACGGTCGTGCTCCGCATCCACGCGGGTTGGGATTCCCGCCCGGCGACCTATCTCGTTCGAGGCCGGCCGGGCGCCGGCCGGGGATGGGGGCCAGCATGAAGGTCGAGGGCCTGGACCACCTGGTCCTCACGGTCGCGGACATCGAGCGCGCCTGCGCCTTCTACGAGGCCGTGCTCGGCATGGAGCACGTGGAGCGCGACGGTCGGCACGCGCTGCGCTTCGGATCGCAGAAGATCAACCTCCATCAGCGGGACCACACGCTCGAGCCCAAGGCGCAGCACCCGACGCCCGGCTCGGCCGACCTGTGCTTCATCACGGCGATGCCGATCCCCGACGTGCTGGTCCACCTCGCGCGCTGCGACACCCCCGTGATCGAGGGGCCGGTGGCGCGGGAGGGCGCGACCGGCCCGCTGCTGTCGGTCTACGTCCGCGACCACGACGCCAACCTGATCGAGATCAGCAACTTGGCGGGATGAGTCGCGGCGGCGCGCGAGGACCGTCGACCGTCGCGTGCGCCTTCTCGCCTCCGACCGAACGCAGCGTCCGAAGCGGGGACATGTCGACATCCCGTGGCCTCCCCGCCGCGCGGTGCCGGTGGATCGGGGTTGCGGGCCGGCCTCCGCGGCGTCATGGACGGACGCCGCCCGCATATCGAGGAGCCCCCATGTCATCGGCCTCAGCCGTCGCCGACGCCGCCCGGCCGCCGCGCGGCTCCTGGATGCAGCCCGTGTCGACCGGCCTCCTCGCGGCCGTCGTGGGCTTCGCCTCGACCTTCACGATCGTGCTCCAGGGGTTGACGCGCGTCGGGGCCACGCCCGAGGAGGCGGCGTCGGGCCTGCTCGCGATCTGCGTGCTGCAGGGCCTGCTGGCGATCGGCTTCAGCCTGTGGCGGCATGAGCCGATCTCCGTCGTCTGGTCGACGCCCGGCTGCGTCCTGATGATCGCCACCGGGCTGCCGGCCGGCGGCTACCCGGCCGCGGTGGGGGCTCTTCTGTTCGCCGCCGCCCTCATCGTGGTGGCGGGCCTGTGGTCGCCCTTCGGGCAGCTCGTCGGCGCCATTCCCCGCAGCCTCGCCAACGCCATGCTGGGCGGCATCCTGTTCGGCCTCTGCCTCGCCCCGGTCCACGCCATGGCCGAGATACCGGGCTCGGCGGCGCCGGTCGTCCTGGCCTGGGCGCTGGCGTGGCGCTTCGCCCGCGCCTACGCGGTGCCGGTGGCGCTGATCGTCACGGTCGCGGTGGTGGTGTTCGTCACGAAGCTGCCGCCCCACGCCTTCGCGGGCGCCTGGCCGCGGCCGGCCTTCACGCCCCCGAGCCTCGTCCTGGCGACGCTCGGCAGCCTCGGCCTGCCGTTGTTCGTCGTCACCATGGCGTCGCAGAACGTGCCGGGCCTCGCCGTGCTCCAGGCCAACGGCTATCGGCCGCGCGTCGGGCCGATCTTCATCGCCACCGGGTTCGGGTCCGGCGCGACGGCGCTGCTCGGGGGCCCCTTGATGAACCTCGCGGCCGTCACGGCGGCGCTCTGCGCCGGCCCCGACGCCCATGCCGATCCGGCGAAGCGCTACTGGTCGACGGTGGTGGCCGGCCTCGCCTACGTGGCGCTGGGGCTCGGGGCCGGCGCCGCGGCCGTGCTGGTGAGCGGCTCGCCGCCGCTCCTCATCCAGACCGTCGCCGGGCTGGCGCTGCTCGGCAGCCTCGCCGGGGCGCTGACCACCGCCCTGTCGGACGAGCGGGAGCGCCTGCCCGCGGTGGTCACCTTCGCCGTGGCGGCCTCGGGCATCGCGGTCTTCGGCATCGGGGCGCCGTTCTGGGCGCTGGTGGCGGGCGGCGTCCTGCTGGCGCTGGAGCGGTGGCGTCAGCCCGGCCTTTTGGCCGCCAGCAGGTAGTTCACCCCCGTGTCGCGCGACAGGCCCCAGCGGTCGCGCAGCGGGTCGAACACCATGCCGGTGCGGTCGATGACCTTCAATCCCGCGGCCCGCACCGGGGACGCGACCTCCTCGGGCGTGCGGAACTTCTGCCAGTCGTGGGTGCCGCGCGGCAGCCAGCGCAGCACATATTCTGCGCCCACGATGGCCAGCGCGAAGCTTTTCGCCGTCCGGTTCAGGGTCGACAGCACGAACAGGCCGCCGGGCCGCACCAGCGCGCAGGCCGTGGCGATGAAGGCGTCGGGGTCGGGGACGTGTTCCACGACCTCCAGCGCCAGCACGGCGTCGAACCGGTCGCCCGCGGCGGCCAGAGTTTCGGCCGTCGTGGCCCGGTAGTCGATCGTCACGCCGGCCTCGGCGGCGTGGCGCGCCGCGACCGCGACGTTGTTGGGCGCCGGGTCGATGCCCGACACGCAGCCCCCGAGCCGCGCCAGGGGTTCGGACAGGAGCCCGCCGCCGGAGCCGATATCGAGGATGCGCAGGCCCGCGAGCGGCGGCGACGCCCCGTCCGCGACGGCGAAATGCCGGACCATCAGGTCGCGCAGGTAGCGGATGCGGGTCGGGTTGAGGCGGTGCAGCGGCGCCATGGCGCCGGCGGGATCCCACCAGGCGTCGCCGAGCCGGTCGTAGCGCGCGACGTCGGCGCCGTCGACGAGGCCGGCCG
>CAXTFP010000117.1:0-8224 GCA_964243135.1 uncultured Lichenihabitans sp. | reverse complement strand
TGAAGGAGGAGGCGAAGGCGAGCTGAGGGCCCACGCCGCACCCTACGGGCGTGCGGACGGCAGGAAGCGGCGCGCTCGCCTTCCGCCCCGCGAAACCGTCGTGTATATGCCCTTCTCCCCTTGAGGGAAGAAGGGCCGCAGCGCTACTCGGCGGCGTCGGCCTGCCGCACGGGGGCGCGGCCCTGGCGGGCGGCCTTGAGCAGCTCCGCCACCAGGAACGCCACCTCGATCGACTGCTCGGCGTTGAGCCGCGGGTCGCAGTAGGTGTGGTAGCGGTCGTGGAGGTCGGTGTCCGTGATGGCGCGGGCGCCGCCCGTGCATTCCGTCACGTCCTTGCCCGTCATCTCCAGGTGCACGCCGCCCGCGTGGGTGCCCTCGGCCGCGTGCACGTCGAAGAAGGTGCGGATCTCCCCCATGATGCGGTCGAAGGGCCGTGTCTTGTAGCCGCTCGACGCCTTAATCGTGTTGCCGTGCATGGGATCGCAGGACCACACCACCGTGCGGCCCTCGCGCTCCACCGCCCGGATCAGCGCGGGCAGGTGGTCGCCCACCTTCCCGGCGCCGAAGCGGCAGATCAGCGTCAGGCGCCCGGCCTCGTCGCCGGGGTTCAGCACGTCGATGAGCCGCAAGAGCTCATCGGCGCCCAGCGACGGGCCGCATTTCAGGCCGATCGGGTTCTTCACGCCGCGGAAGAACTCGACGTGGGCGCCGTCGGGCTGGCGGGTGCGGTCGCCGATCCAGATCATGTGGCCGGAGGTGGCGTAGGGGTCGCCGCTGGTGGAATCGACGCGCGTCAGGGCCTGCTCGTAGCCGAGCAGCAGCGCCTCGTGCGAGGTGTAGAACTCGGTCTGGCGCAGCTCGGGATGGTGCTCGGCGTCGAGCCCGATGGCCCGCATGAACTCCAGCGACTCCGTCAGCCGGTCTGCCACCGCGGCGTAGCGGGACGACGACGGGCTGTCGGCCACGAAGCCGAGCATCCAGCGGTGGGCGTTCTCGAGGTTGGCGTAGCCGCCGGTCGCGAAGGCGCGCAGCAGGTTCAGCGTCGCGGCCGACTGGCGGTAGGCGTCGAGCTGGCGCTGCGGGTCCGGCACGCGCGAGGCGGCGTCGAACGCGATGCCGTTGACGATGTCGCCGCGGTAGCTCGGCAGCGCGACGCCCCCCACCGTCTCGGTCGGGGCCGAGCGGGGCTTGGCGAACTGGCCGGCGATGCGGCCGACCTTCACCACCGGCACGGCGCCCGCGAAGGTCATCACCAGCGCCATCTGCAGGAACACGCGGAACGAGTCGCGGATCGTGTCGGCCGCGTGTTCGGCGAAGGCTTCGGCGCAGTCACCGCCCTGGAGCAGGAAGGCCTCGCCCCGGGCCACCTGACCCAGGCTGCGCTTGAGCTTGCGCGCCTCGCCGGCGAAGACCAGCGGCGGGAAGCCGGCGATCTGCCGCTCGACGGCGTCGAGGGCCGCGGCGTCCGGATAGACCGGCGCCTGCTCGACCGGCCGCGACCGCCAGCTCGACGGCGACCAGTCGGCGCGGCTCCCGCCCGCGGGCGGCTTGCGATCCTGTGCCATGACTCCACCCTCCGCGGCGCGACTCTTCGGGGCGCCGACGGTCCTTCCCTGCCGCTGCATCAGGCGGCGCTTATACACCAGCCGGGGGACCGGTCCACAGGCCGGAGCCCGGCCGCGGCGCGGGCGCAACAGCCCGGCCGAAACCGCGGCGGGGGCCGCGTCCCTTCGCGTACAAACATGTTTTCGCCGCCTTGGGGGACGCATGGGGAGCCGCGCGCCGGCGGGATCCCGACGCCGCGACGCCCCGCGATTCGCTCCTCCTCCGACGCCACAGGCCGATGTCAGCCCGCCTCTCCTCCATCGCCGCGCTCATGTCCTCCGTGCTGGTGCTGATCGCCGGCAACGGGCTCGCCAACACGCTGGTGCCGCTGCGCGGCAAGCTCGAAGGCTTCCCGGACCTCGCGATCGGCCTGCTCGGCTCCGCCTATTTCGGCGGCATGCTGGCCGGCACGCTGGCGGCGCCGGGCATCATCGCGCGGGCCGGCTACATCCGGGCCTTCTCGGCCTTCGTGTCGACCGCCGTGGTGCTGACCCTGGTCTATCCCTTGGCCGTGTATCCCGCCGCCTGGGTGGGCCTGCGCTACGGGCTCGGATTCGTGTTCTCGGGCTTCTACGCGGTGATCGAGGCCTGGCTCAGCGACAAGTCGACCAACGCCGACCGGGGCCGGATCTACGCGGCCTACCAGGTGGTCAGCTACGGGGCGACGGCCGCCGGGCAGGAGATCCTGACGGCGGTGGATCCCCATTCGGCCGCGCTGTTCTCCATCACGGCGGGGCTGTTCGCGCTGTCCATGCTGCCCATGGCCTTCACCCAGGCCGAGCCGCCGCCGAAGCCCCGCATCCTGAGCCTGCGCCTGCGCTGGATCGGCCGCACCGCCCCGGTGGCGGCCGTGGGCTCCTTCGCCATCGGCTGCGCCAACGGCTCATTCTGGGCGTTGGCGCCCGTCTACGGGCTGAGCCTCGGTTTCGGCCCGGGGCGGGTCGCGGGCTTCATCACGGCCGTGATCCTCGGGACCGCGCTGGCCCTCTACCCCGTAGGCCGGCTGTCCGACCGCGCCGACCGGCGGGTGGTGCTGATCGCCTTCGCGGCCGTGGGCGCGCTGGCCGAGGTGGTGCTGGCGCTCGGCAGCACCCTGTCGTTCGGGCTCGTCTGCGGGCTCGGCTTCGCGGTCGGGGCCACCACCATGGTGCTGTACACGCTGGCCGTGTCGCACGCCAACGACCGCGCCGGGCCGGCCCAGGCCGTGACGGTCTCCTCGGGCCTGCTGTTCCTCTACTGCGGCGGCGCCATCCTGGCCCCGGTGCTGGCCTCCGGGCTGATGGCGCGGTTCGGCGCCCAAGCCCTGTTCGTGCAGAACGCCGCCACCCACGCGGCGCTGGCCGGCTTCGCGCTGTGGCGCGTCCTCGTCCGCGAGCGCGGCGCGGCGCGGCCGCGCCAGCCTTCCCTGGCCGAGTTGGAACCCGGCCGCGGTTGACGCCTCCGCGGGGGTTCGGCCATAGCCTGTGCCCTTGGGCAGCGCGGGGTGAGAACGCCATGCATTCGCGGACCTGGACGTTCTTCGATGGATCCTGGCACGAGGGCAACGTGCCCATCATGGGGCCGCGCACGCATGCTGCCTGGCTCGGCTCGTCGGTGTTCGACGGCGCCCGCGCCTTCGAGGGCGTGGCGCCCGACCTCGACCTCCACTGCCGGCGCATCAACGCCTCGGCCGAAACCTTCGGCCTCGATCCCGTGGTCGAGCCGGAGCGCTGGGCGGAGCTCGCCCGCGAGGGTGCTATGAAGTTCGGGCCGAGCCCGGAGCTTTACATCCGCCCCATGTACTGGGCGGAGGGCGGCTTCGGCGGCGGCGTGCTGTTCGACCCCGCGACGACGCGCTGGTGCCTCAGCCTCTACGAGGCGCCGATGCCCAAGCCCGCCGGCGTGTCGATGACGCTGTCGCCGTTCCGCCGGCCCACGCCCGAGACCGCCCCCGTCGACGCCAAGGCGGGCTGCCTCTACCCCAACGCGGCGCGGGCGCTCGGCGAAGCCAAGCGGCGCGGCTTCGACAATTGCATCATGCGCGACGCCCTGGGCCACGTGGCCGAGCTCGCCAACGCCAACGTCTTCATGGCCAAGGACGGGGTGGTGTACACGCCGGCGGCCAACGGCTCGTTCCTGGCCGGCATCACCCGCGCCCGCGTCATCGGCCTGCTGCGGGGCGCCGGCATCACGGTGGTGGAGGGCGTGATGGATTACGCGCGCTTCGCCGATGCCGACGAGATCTTCTCCTCGGGCAACTATTCCAAGGTGGTGCCGATCACCCGCGTCGACGACCGCTCGCTCCAGCCCGGCCCCATCGCGGCGAAGGCGCGAGCGCTCTACTGGGATTTCGCGCACGGCTGAGGTGGCCGGGCTGCGGAGGGCTCACGCGCCGTCGACGAAGCGCTGGATCCAGCCCCCGACGCGGGCTGCGTCGCTGCGGCCCTCCAGGCTTTCGAGCAGGCGGTCGGCCTCGGCGGGGTCGGGCAGGCGCTCGCGCAGCCGCTCGACCAGCCCCTCGGCCATGCCGCGCTCGAACTCGGGGTGGCACTGGAACGAGATCGCGTCGCCGCCCGGGTAGGCCAGGGCCGCGTAAGGCGTGAAGTCGCTCGCGGCCAGCACCGCGGCGCCGGGTGGGGGCGCGACCACCTGGTCCTGGTGCGAGGCCGCCACCGCGATCCGCCCCGCCGGGCCGTCCATCCAGGGCGCCCGCGCCGTCACCTCGTAGCTGTGGAGCCCGAGCCCCCAGCCCTTGTGGCTCTTCTCGACGCGCCCGCCGAGCGCCTCCGCCATGACCTGATGTCCGAAGCACAGGCCGACGAGCCGGGCGTGGCCGCGGGCCGCCCGGATGAAGGCCTGCAGCGGGGCGATCCAGGGCAGGGGATCGTAGACGCCGGCCGCCGAGCCCGTGATGACGTAGACGGCGTGGTCTTCCGGCCGCGCCGGGAGTTCGCCGGCCTGGACGTCGTAGCTGCGGTAGGTGTGGCCCTCGCCCAGCATGCGCCGCACCATGGCGTCGTAGCGGCCGTAGCGCTCCGCCAAGTGGGCGGGCGGGAAGCCCGTTTCGAGGATACCGATGGTGGTCACGATCGAGACTTCATTTCGGATCCGGCATCGACGATGGCTGTCGAGCGCTATGACGAACGGCGTGGATCACGACGTCTTCGCCACTCACTTCGTAGAAGATCACATAGGGGTAAGGGCCAGTCACAATACGTCGCAGCCATGGAAGGCGCGTGGGGTGACCCAACAGGGGAAACTGGATCAGCATTCTCTCGATCGTCTTGATACGCTCCTTCACGCGCCGCGCGCCTTGCGGTGATCGCGCCGTCAGATAGCCCAGTACGCTATCGAGATCAGCCCTAGCAGGGAGAGTGTAGCGGACCCTCACAGTCCATGCTTCGCCCAGATCGCCCCCATCTGCTCGTCCGTGGCGAATTCGCCGCGCGCGGCGGCGGCGCGGGAGCGGAGCACGGCTTCCTCCTCCTCCTGCGTCAGATCGACCGGCGGGCGATCCTCATCCGCATAGGTCAAGACCATGCGGGCGATCTCGTCCTGCAGGTCCGGCGGTAGATCCTGCGCCCTCTCCATGGCCCGTCGGAGCAGTTCGGTCATCGCGTGATCCCGGGCGAGTCGCCGCGGGACGGCGGCGGCTGCCGCGCCATCATGGGAGAAGCGGTGCGAAAGGCAACAGCCTCAGAGGCGGGAGGCGGCCTCACGCCCCCGCCAGCGCCTTCTCCCGGATGGCGCTCAGCGTCGTGCCGGGCGCGATGGCCTCGGGGTCGATCTTGAGGTGGAGGATGGAGGGCAGGCCCGAGGCGCGCGCCGCCGCGAAGGCCGGCCCGAACTCCGCCGTGCGCTCCACCGTGGCGCCGAAGCCGCCGAAGGCGCGCGCGTAGGCGGCGAAGTCCGGGTTCTTCAGCGTCGTGGCCGAGACGCGGCCGGGATATTCGCGCTCCTGGTGCATGCGGATCGTGCCGTAGAGGCCGTTGTCCGCCACGAGGGCGACGATCGGCAGGTCGTATTGCACGGCGGTGGCGAAGTCGGCGCCGTTCATCAGGAAGTCGCCGTCGCCGTTCACCGACACGACGAGCCGGGCGGGGTCGAGCCGCGACAGGGCCACCGCGGCCGGGATGCCGTAGCCCATGGAGGCCGAGGTCGGGGCCACGTGGCTGCCGAGACGCCGGAAGCGGAAGAAGCGGTGGATCCAGGCCGCGTAGTTGCCGGCGCCGTTGCACAGCACCGTGTCCTCGGGGAGGTTGTCCCGCAGCCACACCATCACCTCGCCGAGGTTGACGCCGCCGGGCTGCGGCGTCGCCACCTCGCTCCAGGCGAGGTATTCGGCGTGGGCCGCCGCGACCGCGCCGCGCCGGCGGGCGTCGGCCGGGGCCGGCAGGCGGGCCAGCGCCGCCACGAAGGGCTTGGGCGTCGCGTGCACGGCGAGGTCGGGCGCGAAGACCCGCCCGAGCTCCGCGACCTCCGGGTAGACGTGGACGAGCTTCGGCCCGCGCGCCAGCCCCTCGAACAGCGCGTAGCCCTGAGTGGCGATCTCGCTCAGCCGCGCGCCGATCACCAGCACGAGGTCGGCGTCGCGCAGCCGCGCCACGAGCTTCGGGTTCGGGGCGAGGCCGAGGTCGCCGGCGTAGTGCGGGTGCAGGGCGTCGAACAGCGGCGCCCGCCGGTAGCTCGTCATCACCGGCAGGCTGAGGCGCTCGGCGGCGGCGTGGACCGCGGCGCGCGAGTCCTCGTCCCAGCGGCTGCCGCCCAGCACCGCGACCGGGCGCTCGGCCTCGGCCAGCAGGGCCGCGAGCCTCAGCATCTCGCCCTCGCCGGGCGCGGTCTCGATCCGCTCGGCCGGCGGCCGGTCGGCGACGTGAACGCGAGCCGTGAGCACGTCGCGCGGCAGCGCCACCACCACGGGGCCGGGCCGGCCGCTGGCCGCGAGGTGGAAGGCGCGCGCCACGATCTCGGGCATGCGCTCGGGTTCGTCGACCTCCGTGGCCCATTTCGACATCGTGCCGAAGACGGCCGCGTAGTCGAGCTCCTGGAAGGACTCGCGCCCCCGCACGGCGCGCTGCACCTGGCCGACGAACAGGATCAGCGGGGTCGAGTCCTGGTGGGCCACGTGGACGCCCGCGGAAGCGTTGGTGGCGCCGGGGCCGCGCGTCACGAAGCAGATGCCGGGGCGGCCCGTGCTCTTGGCGTAGGCGTCGGCCATCATGGCGGCGGCGCCCTCCTGCCGGCACACCGTGACCGCGATGGCGCAGTCGTGGAGCGCGTCCAGCACCGCGAGGTAGCTTTCGCCCGGCACGCAGAAGACGTGGTCGACGCCGTGGGCCACGAGGTGGTCGACCAGCACCTGCGCGGCCGTGCGGCTGTTCGGCGGCGGCTGGTGGAACATCGGCGGGGGCTCCAGGGCGAGGGGCACCGAACCGTGACGCAGCCGCCCGCCCCCGGCAAGCGCCGCCCCGCATCGTCCTTAGCGAGCGGTGACGGGCCTCCTTCAGGCGCCGAAGATGACCCGCTCGGTGTAGCTGAGGTCGCCGAGGCGCGGGGGATGCGGCCCCTTGAAGTATTTGCGCCCGCGCCGGAAGCGCCGCAGCGTCACGAGGCCGGGATGTGGGGGGTCGCCGTCCAGCAGCAGGCCGACCACGCCCCGGCGCAGGAGGCGGCGCCCGATCGCCCCGGCGAAGCGCGGCAGGGCCGCGGCGTCGCGGCAATAGACGAGCTGCACGAAGGGCAGCGCCAGCCGCCCCGACCGGGCGCGGAACGGCAGGAGGACGAAGGGGTGCGGTCCGTCGGCGGCCTCCACCACGAGGCAGGTGCAGCCGAAGCGCGCGTGGTCGTCGAGCAGGGCGGCCTCGGGCAGGTCCCGCCACGCCGACGCCCCCTCGGCGACCCGCGCGGCCTCGCCGCCGCGGCTCAGCGCCGGCGCGACCAGCGTCTGGCCCTCCGCGTAGGCCACGAAGCCCTGGGCCTCGATGGTCGGCCAGGTGTGGGGCGCCGGCGAGATGTTGGTGTAGGTGACGTCGCGCCGCTTCAGCGCCGAGGCCACGAGCAGCGTCGCCTGCATCCTGTGGGCGGGGTCCACGGTCCAGCTCGACAGGTTGCAGCGGATCCGCGGCGCGCCGTCGACTGTGGCGGCGTCGAACAGCGTCAGGGCAACGCCGACCGGCCCCGCGTCGGCGTCGAGCAGGAAGCCGTAGCGCGGGCAATCCTCCACGGCCGGCCGCTCGCCCATGCGGCCGAGCCCGCGCTCCCAGTAGCGGCGCGGCCGCTTCGGGAAGCCCCGCACCAGCGCGTCCACCACGCCGGGGAGGTCCGTTTCGCCGATCTCGCGCCGCCGCACGCGGGGTAGGCCCCCATTCACCATCGAAACACGTTCACGTTGTCGCCCCGGGGTGTCGTGGTAGCGTCCAGTGGATCACAAAGAGGTCAACAGTCGATGGACATGCGTTCGGTCATCATCGCGCAGATCGAAGCCGTGGCGTTCGAGCAGGGCAAGGCGCTGAAGCCGCTCGCGGACGACCTCGTGCTGCTGGATTCAGGGCTCGACTCGCTGTGCTTCGCGATCCTGGTGACGCGGCTCGAGGACGAGGTCGGGTTCGACCCCTTCACCCTGTCGGACGACGTGTATTTC
>CAXTFP010000116.1:0-8232 GCA_964243135.1 uncultured Lichenihabitans sp. | reverse complement strand
GCGCGAAGGTCGCGCGCGAGCCGAGCACCTCCGGGGCCTCGAAGCCGCCGCGCACCGCGAGATAGGCCCGCTGGCCCGGCCCCGCGATGGCCCCGACCGCGAGGGTCTGGCCGGCCCCGACCGGAAAGGCTTCGCCGTGCGGCCGGGCCTCGCCGTCGAGGGCCAGCGCCATCCGGGCTCCCGCCAGGGCCACGCGGGCGTCGCGGTTGAAGCGCAGCGTCGGGCCCGCGACGGTCAGCTCCAGGGCCGCCGTGCCGGCCGCGTTGCCGACCAGCAGGTTGGCGCGGCGGAACGCCAGCGGGTCCATGGGGCCGCTCGGCGGCACGCCGACGTGCCAGTAGCCGCGCCGCCCGGGCAGCTCCTGCAGGTTCGACTGCGGGCCCGGGGCGAGGACGTCGACCGTGGCGGTCTCGGGCGCGAAGCCCGCGAGGGCCCGGGTCGAGACCCGCGCCTCGGCCAGCATGGCGGAACCCGCGATGGCGCGGAGGTAATCGAGGTTGGTGGCGATGCCCGCGACCGTCGTCCCGGCCAGCGCCGCCCGCAGGGCCGCGACCGCGGCGGGGCGGTCGGCCGCGTGGACGACGAGCTTGGCCAGCAGGGGGTCGTAGAAGGTCGTGACCTCCGTGCCGGTCTCGATCCAGCCGTCGACCCGGACGCCGGCCGGGAAGCGCACGTCGGTGAGGAGGCCGGCGCTCGGCCGGAAGCCCCGAGCCGGGTTCTCGGCGTAGAGCCGCACCTCGATGGCGGCGCCCGAGGGCACCGGCGCCGCCGGCCCGATCACCGCCTCGCCGGCGGCCTGCCGGATCATCCACTCGACGAGGTCGATGCCCAGCACCGCCTCGGTCACGGGATGCTCGACCTGGAGGCGCGTGTTGACTTCGAGGAAGAAGGCGTCGCCCCGTGCGGGGTCGTAGATGAACTCGACCGTCCCGGCCGAGGCGTAGGACACGTGCCGGCCGAGCGCCACGGCCGCCGCGTGGAGCTTCGCCCGCGTCGCGTCGGGCAGGCCCGGCGCGGGCGTCTCCTCCAGGACCTTCTGGTTGCGCCGCTGAAGCGAGCAGTCGCGCTCGCCGAGCGCCACCACCCGGCCGCGCCCGTCGCCGAAGATCTGCACCTCGACGTGGCGCGCGTCCGCGACGAAGCGTTCGAGGAACACCCGCGCGTCGCCGAAGCTGGCGCGGGCCGTGCGGGCGACGCCTTCGAAGCGCTCGCGCAGCTGCTCCTCGTCCGCGCAGAGCTGCATGCCGATGCCGCCGCCGCCCGCGCTGCTCTTCAGCATCACGGGATAGCCGATGCGCGCGGCTTCCCGCAGGGCCTCGGCCACGTCCGCGAGCACGCCCGTGCCGGGCAGCAACGGCACCCCGCTCGCCGTCGCGATCTCGCGGGCCGTGTGCTTCAGCCCGAAGGCCCGCAGGTGCTCCGGTCGCGGCCCGATGAAGGCGACCCCGGCCGCGGCGAGCCGCTCGGCGAAAGCGGCGTTCTCGGACAGGAAGCCGTAGCCGGGGTGGACCGCCTCGGCGCCGGTCGCCCGGCAGGCCGCCACCACGGCCTCGACGTCGAGGTAGCTGTCACCCGCGGGCGCCGGGCCGAGCCGCACGGCCTCGTCGGCCTGTCGCACCGGGCGCGTGAAGCGGTCGGCGTCGGAATAGACCGCGACGGACACGATGCCGAGCCGCTTCAGCGTGCGGATGACCCGCTCCGCGATCTCGCCGCGGTTGGCGACCAGGACCTTGGCGAACATCAGGCGTCGGCGCCCCAGATCAGCACGCGGACCGGCGTGGGGTTGAAGCCGTTGCAGGGGTTGTTGACCTGCGGGCAGTTCGAGATGATGCAGAGCACGTCCATCTCGGCCGTGAGCTCGACGTAGTCGCCGGGCTTCGACATGCCGTCCACGATGGCGAGGTCGCCCGAGGGCTCGATGGGCACGTTCATGAAGAAGTTGATGTTGGGGACGATGTCCCGCTTCGTCATGCCGTGGCGGCCGACTTCCAGCAGGAAGTTCTCGCGGCAGGCGTGGAGGTATTTCGCGGCGTGGCCGAAGCGGACCGTGTTGGCCTCGCAGGAGCAGGCGCCGGCCGAGGTGTCGTGCCGGCCGCAGGTGTCGGCCGTGACGGTCAGCATGACGTTGCCCTCGCTCGACACGATGGCCGTGCCGGTCGTCACGTAGGCCGAGCCCTGTCCGCGCACCGTGTCCTGCGACGAGTACCGCTCGCCGTGGTCGTCCAGCCGGTAGAACAGGGTGTCGACCGCCTGCTGCCCGTCGAGGTCGACGATGCGGATCGTTTCCCCGCGCCGCACCGCGCCCGACCAGGGCGACTCGGCCGGGACGTGGTGGTCGGCGCGGGCCCGGGCGGGGTCGCGGCGGGAAGGGGCCGGGAGGGTCACGGATGGGTCTCCAGTTCGGCCAGCCAGGCGTCGGTGTTCTCGAAGCCGCGGGCGGCTTCGGCGGTCGCGGTGCGGCACAGGTCGTCGGGCGCGGGCGGGCGCGCCAGGAAGCGCGTCACCGCGACGGGCGGCGCCTCGCCCGAGCCCGGGTCGAGCGGATGGGGGCAGTTCGACAGGGCCAGGACGAGGTCCATCTCGGCCCGGAGGTCGACGTAGTCGCCGGCGCGGCGGCGGCCCGCGTCCCAGGCGAGGCGACCCTCGGCATCGGTGCGGACGGGGGTGAAGAAGCTGACGCAGGGCGGCACGTCCCGCGCCGACAACCCGTGCTTGCCGGCCGCGAGCCGCAGGTTGTCGCGCGTGTTGCGCCGCGGCCGGTTGCCGCCGCGCCCCGCGACCGAGCCCGGCGTCGAGCCCCCCGCGATGAGGTCGTGGGCGCCGCAGGAATCTTCCACGACCGACAGCATCACCCGCCCCATGTCGGAGAAGAGCACGCGGCCCTTGCCGAGCGCCGCCGTCCACTGGATCTTGACGGTGTCGGCGTAGTTCAGCCGCTCCGAGGGGTCGCGCGCCGACCAGGCCACGAGGGCCACGGCCGCCTCGCCCGCGGCCGTCTCGATCCTGAGCGCCTGCCCGCGCTTCACCACGCCGGACCAGTACCAGCCGCCCGGCACGGTCTCGCGGTGGAGGACGCTGCCCGCTGGCAGCGGCGGCGCCGGGCGCGGGCTCGGGCCGGGCAGCGCGCGCGGCGCGTGCTTCTGGCCCTCGCGCTTCAGCTCCTCGTAGCGGCGCCGGTTGGCGGCGACCGCGGCCTGGATGTCGGGTGGCGTCGTCATGCGGGAGCCCTGGTCGGGACGAGGTGGAGAGGGGGCCGGCCGGCGACGCGCTTCGGCCGCACGTCGAGGTCGCGGGTGATCGAGGCGCCGCGGCGCTCGCGCGCCTCCGGGGCATCGCGGCCCCGCTCGAAGGCGACCACGCGGGTGGCGAGCGAGAAGGCTTCGCGCAGGTCGTGCGTCACCATCACGACCGTAAGGTCGGTCTCGTGCCACAGGCGGCGGGTGAGGGCGTGGATGTCGGCCCGGATGCCGGGATCGAGCGCCCCAAAGGGCTCGTCGAGGAGCAGGATCCTCGGGCGGCGCACGAGGGCCTGGGCGAGGGCCAGCCGCTGCTGCATGCCGCCCGACAGCGCCGCGGGATATTTGGCCTCCTGGCCCGCGAGGCCGACCTCGGCCAGGAGGGCGCGAGCTTCCGCCTCGGCCCGGCGGCGCGCGGCCCCGAACAGGCGGGCCGTGAAGCGGCGCCGTTCGAGCTCGCGCGGCAGCAGCACGTTGCCCAGCACGGTGAGGTGGGGGAAGACCGAATAGCGCTGGAACACCACGCCGCGGTCCGGCCCGGGCTCGGGCGGCAACGGCGCGCCGTCGACCAGGATGCGCCCGCGCGTCGGCCGCTCCTCGCCGAGCAGCAGGCGCAGGAAGGTGGTCTTGCCGCACCCCGACGGCCCTACCAGGGCCACGAAGGCGCGCGGCGCGATGGCGAGCGAGGCGCGCTCCAGCACGACCTGGCCGCCGTATTCCTTCCACAGGTCCTCGATCAAGAGGCCCCTCACCGCGCCGCCTCCGCGCCGAACCAGGGGAACAGGCCGCGCCGCGCCGCCCTCAGGGCGACGTCCATCAGGGCCGCGAGGCAGGTGATCCAGGCGACGTAGGGCAGGATTACGTCCATCGCGAGGTAGCGGCGCACGAGGAAGATGCGGTAGCCGAGGCCGGCCTCCGCCGCGATGGCCTCGGCCGCGATGAGGAACAGCCAGGCCGGGCCCAGCGCCAAGCGCAGCGCCTCGATGAGGCGGGGCGCCACCTGCGGCAGCACGATGCGGAGCGCCATCTGCCAGCTCGACGCGCCGAGCGTCTCGGCCTTGACAGTCTGCTCGCGCGGCAGCTCCGCGACGCGGCCCGCGAGGTCGCGCACCATCACGGGCGTCACCCCGATGGCGATGAGCGTGATCTTGGCGGCTTCCCCGAGGCCGAGCGCGATGAACAGGATCGGCAGCAGCGCCAGCGGCGGCACCATGGACAGGGCGCCCGTGAAGGAGCCGAGGAGCGCCCGCGCGTGCGGCAGCATGCCCATGAGCAGGCCGAGCACGAGCGCCAGGAGCGTCGCGACGACGAGCGCCGCCAGCAGGCGCTCGAGGCTCGCCAGCGTGTCGTCCCAGAACAGGATGCGGCCGGTCCGGGCATCGGCCTCGACCGCCATGCGGCCGAGCGCCCGGGCCAGCGACGGCAGAGCGGGGAGCAGCTTGTCGTTCGGGTTGGCGGCGAGCCGGGCCGCCGAGGCGAGCGCGTAGCCGCCGAGCACCAGCCCGAACGGCAGGGCGCCCAGGGCGAGGCGCGCCCCGCGGCCCGGCCGGCGGTTGATCCAGCGCAGGGGGGCGGGCCGCGCTTCCGGCGGGGCCCCGGGGGACGGCGCCACCCGTGCGCCCGCCGCGCCCGAGCTCACAGCTTGCCGTCGGCCGCCATGGCCATGAAGCCGTCGGTGAAGCGTAGCTTCACGTTGGCCTTGTCGCCCAGCACCTTGCCGTCCGCGAGTTCGATCCCGACCGCGTCCGCCGAGGCGGCGTTGTTGCCCAGCAGGTGCTTGTCGAACAGGAAGGCCCGCACGTGGTCCATGGTGGTGCCGACGTCGGCCGAGCGCGTGAAACCCACGGCGTCCGGTGCGCGGGCGAAGAGGCGGGTCGTGGTCAACTGCGCGTCGAAGCCCGCGAGGTCGGTGCCGGACGCCTTGCCCATCGCGGTGCGGGCCGCGACCGCGTCGGCCGAGTCCCCGGCCATCGCGGCCATCGTGTCGTACCAGATGCCGACGAGCGCCTTGCCGAAGTCGGGGTTGTCCTTCAGCGTCGCCGTGTTGGCCACCATGAGGTCCATGATCTCGCCCGGAATCTGCGACGAATCGAAGACCTTGTGGGCGCCGGGCGCGCCGAGGATCTCGGACACGAGCGGGTTCCAGGTGACCACGGCCGACACGTCCGGCGTCTTGTAGGCCGCGATCATGTCGGCGTCGGAGGTGTTGACCTCGGTGAGGTCGCGCTCCGTCAGCTTCACGCTGTCGAGCGCCCGGGCCAGCAGGTAGTCCGACACCGAGAACTGGACGAGGTTGACCTTCTGGCCCTTGATGTCGGCTAGCGCGGCCTTGTCCTTGAGGATCACGGCGTCGTTGCCGTTGGAGAAGTCGCCGACGATCACCGCCGTGGTGTCGACGCCGCCCGCGGCCGGGACCGACAGGGCATCCATGTTGGTCACGGTGAGGGCGTCGAAGCCGCCCGCGGTGTACTGGTTGATCGACTCGGCATAGTCGTTGAACTGGGTGGCCGTGATGGTGAGGCCGTACTTGTCGGCCCACTTCTTCACGATGCCCTTGTCGGCCGCGTAGCCCCAGGGCATCCAGCCGACGTAGATCGACCAGGCGATCTTGAAGTCCTTCTTGGGTGCGGCCGACGCCGGTCCCGCGAGGGACGCCGCCGCGGCGATGCCCAGCAGGAGGCCGGCCAGTTTCGATCGATGAGAGCGCATGCCAATCCCTTGCGATGACAGGGATGGCGTAGACCTGAGTCGCCAATCCCTTGGCTTCTGAGGTCTCCCGGGCTTTTGTCCCGCCGTGTGACCGGCGGGATATCTCCCCGTCGGCGGCCGCTCTCGGACCAGCGCATGCGCGGCATGCCGGAACCCTAGCGGCGAACTCCCGCAGTATCTCGCAATCCGCGTGCCAGACGGCGTGCCGCGCGTCGGGAGCGGCCGGGGTCAGGGGGACTGCGCGCGGGGCTGGCAGTGTGGCGAGGCGGTCGCCACCGGTGCCCAGCGGGAGGGCGCCCGCACCCACCGCTACCGCGAATGGCTCCGGTGCCGGATCTCGGCGAAACGCCCTTGACGGCCGGGCCCCGTTCTGAACATATGAAGACGTGTTCATATGAGGTGTCCGATGTTGCCGAGCGACGACGTCGAGGCGCTGGCGGAAACCTTCCGGCTGCTGGGCGATCCGAACAGGCTGCGGATCGTGGTCTGCTGTCTGGACGGGCCGTCCAGCGTCGGGGCGATCGTCGAGCGGGTGGGGCTGAGCCAGACGCTCGTGTCCCACCACCTTCGGCTGCTGCGGGCGACCCGGCTGCTGAAGGCCGGCAAGGCGGGCCGGCAGGTCTTCTATTCCCTGCCGGACTGCCACGTCCGCGACATGCTGACCAACCTCATCGACCACCTTGCCGAACCGCATGATCCCGCAAACGAGACGGAGAACGACCATGGACGTGACGATGGTGAAGTGCGCCTGCGCTGATTGCGTATGCGTCGTGAAGACCGACGGTGCCGTCGAGAAGGACGGCCGCTTCTATTGCAGCGCCGAATGCGCCGACCACCACAAGGACGGCTCGGGCTGCCACCACGCCGGCTGCACCTGCCACGGCTGATCCCGCCGCGGGGGGCGCCGCGACGGGCGCGCTCCCGCGGGTGAGCGGGGCGCCCGTGCCCTCGTCCGCACGGGCGCCCCTCGCCCTGCCCGGGACGAGGTCAGCCCGGACCGCAGCCGGCATCACGACGGAAAGCGGATCGATACGGCCTTATGGATCAGATGCACTCAACTCCGCCCCCTTCGGAAAGCTTCTTCAGCCTACCATGAGGCATGACCGAACCCCTCATCCTCACTCAGCTCCGCGAGAAGCAGGCGGAGATCCAGGACGCCGTCGTTTACCACGAAGCCAAGCTGGCAGAGGCGAAGACGAACCTTATCCATATCAACGCCGTCGTCCGGCCGTATGCTGCCCAGGAAGCCCCAGAGGGCGCCTTCCTGGCTTACATAAACCGACCGCTTGCTCGCCCGAAACAAGTTGGTAACGGGCTCCAGGGTCAAGATCAACCGCGGCGGGTTCCCGGCCAGTCTGTCTCTGGCGGGCCTCAAGGCGATCGGGGCGAAGGCGGTTTACCTAGAGTAAGCTTCATCAATTCCTCTGGAGTGGGAAACGGAACTGCATCTAAGGTTTGATCGCCTGTCAATGAGATCGAAGGCGGGTGTATTGGAAGAGCTTTGTAGGCATCCAATGGTATGAAGACCGTGCACCGCCAAATCGCAACATTGAGCAAATTACAATGCAGGAAACCGGTTGCGTTTTGAATGAAGGAGTCTTTTCTTACAACAACAAAATCACAAGTTTACAGCCCATAAAAACAATATTTCTTGGTCCAACTAACTCACAATCTATAATCCTCTTACCGACTACACTGTTATCGATCGGACTGGCTAAATCCGCAATCAGCAGTCGTTTGGTATGAAATTCCCTGCTCATCGGATTTACAAGATCCGACTTCTCAAGCCACTTTCCGGTCTCTGTAGCCTGGACTCGCGCGAGACGACGCTTTGCCATGGACAGCTGAATATTAGAGACAACTAGGGCAACAACACAGATCGTAAATATCACGATGAGGCCAATGCCTAAAGGGCCTACCGCCTTGGCCCAATCGGTAAGAATGGCGAGCACGGTCACGCCCCCGCCGGCACCAACAGCGAAGGTCGCGATATAAGGCCAAGCTGGAGACACGAGGCCCCAAACGGTTTGCGCCGTACCGCCCTTTTCGATCCAGTTCTTGAACTTACCCATGCGGGAGAAATCGCCTTTATAGCTCTTACCGGATATTCTCCTATCCGGTCTAAAGGGGCAAACGGGTCACGTCGAGGCATGGTGCATTTGCTTCACAAGACCAAGTCGATGGAGGGATCATCATGAGGTCGAAGGTTCTTGGGGACGGGTCCGCGGTCTTCGAGCGGCGCAACCCCGTCACGGGGGCGGTCGCCAGCACCGCCGCGGCCATGAGC
>CAXTFP010000115.1:0-8262 GCA_964243135.1 uncultured Lichenihabitans sp. | reverse complement strand
GTTCCCGTCCGCCGCCGCGCGGGCCGCCTCGCGCAGGGCGTCGGCGAGCGCCGCCTCGTCCACTTGCCCCCAGACGGACCCGCGCAGGTAGGGCCCGTGCGACTCGTCGAGCGCGACCTCGTCGGCCCTGACGGGGAAGCCGCAGGACGCGTCGAGGAAGTCGCGGCTGCCGCCGTAATCGGTCGCCACCACGAGCTTGCCCATCTCCATGGCCTCCGCGATGGTCAGGCCGAAGCCCTCCGACGCGTGTGAGGAGGCGTAGATGTCGCAGAGCGCGAACAGGGCCGCGAGGTCGTTGCGGGGCATGGGCTGATCGATGACCACCACGTCCCCTCCCGTCCCGACTAGGTCGAGCAGGCGGCGGCCCTCCAGGGGGAGGTCGAAGACGTGCTTGGTCTTCAGCACGAGCTGCCAGCCGTCGCGCCCCAGCCCCGAGGCCCGGAAGGCCCGGATCAGGCCCTGCGGGTTCTTGCGGGCCAGGAAACTCGATCCGTCGAAGGCGTAGAGGATGTGGCGCCGGGCCGGGTCGACGCCGAAGGCGCGGCACACTTCCAGCTTGGCGTCGCCGGAGACGGGTGAACCTGCCTCGTTCTCGACCACGTAGGGGACGACATCGACCGGCACGGGCGTCACGGCCCGGAAGATGTCGGCGCAGAAGGCGGTCGGCACCCAGATGGCGTCGAGGGCGTCGATCGTCCGGAGCCACTCCGTCGGAACGAAGGAGGTTTCCCAGACGAACAGTCCGACCTTGAGGCGGGCGCGGCCGACGGCGCGCCGCTGAGCCTCGGTCAGGAGGTCGTCCCACCCGTCGCCGTTCAGATGCACCAGGGCGACGTCCGCCGGTGCCGCGAACGAGCGCACCTGCCAGTTCGGCGCCGTCCTGGCGTGCACGTAGAAGGGCCGCTCCAGGGGATGAACGTTCAGGTCCCAATCCGTCCGCCGGAGGGCCTTGGCGTAGCCGCGCGACGCCATCCCGAGCCCGTTGGCGATGTTGAGCGGGCCGAAGAAGTCGACGCGGGGGCGGCCCTCCAAGCGCGGGCCGCCGTCGAGATCGGCCCAGACCACCGGCCCGGCGTAGCGGTGGGTCGGTTCCAGCAGGTCGAGGTCGAAACCGCGCGCCGTCAGCGCGTGGCGCACCTCGTCTCCCCCGATCGACCCGTGTTCGCCCACCACGAGCGACGCCTTGACGAAGGGGAATCCCTCGTCGAGCAGTTCGTCCCAGGCGAAGATCGTGCGGTTGTTCGTCTCCGGCCCGGCGAACAGCACTTCCCCCGTCAGGCCGGAGGCCCTCATCCGGGCCGAGAAGGTCAACTCGTAGCTGGTGATCACCTCGTCCTTGGTGTCGAGGTTGACGATGTCGGCGAGGTATCGATTGAACCCGTAGGAGGACAGGCAGCCGCCCTTCAGCGCCAGAAAGAAGCTCTGGACGTGGCGGGAATAGAAGGTGTTCTCCGTCAGCCCGATGAAGTCCGCCGGCGAGGCATCGACCCGATCGAGGATCGCTGCGAGTTGGGATGTGTCGAGCGGGCCGAGGAGGCTATCGTTGGTGAGGAGGAGGACAGCACTGTTCAGGAGTGCGCCGTCGAGCTGGAGGACGTGGGCCCAGGCGGCGAAGTCGAAGCCCCGGTTGGCCCTGACGTAGACCGCGCTGCAGGCGTCCACGATGCTCTGGGGCACGGCCGTCATCCGGCGGTCGGCCGCCACGATCAGCACCACCTCGACGCCGGCCTGCCGATAGGCCTCGACCATGCCGCCCACGTGGCCCTTGATGCTGCCGTGGCGGGAATGGGTGACGAGCAGCACTGTCCGCGCGCCGGCGCGGGGCTCGTCCTTCAGGCACAGGACGGCGACGTCCGTCACGGCGCTCACCGGCACGCCCGTGCGCTCGACGGGCCGCGTGGCGCGCCCCTCGTCCATGCCGCCCATCAGGTAGTGGGTGAGGGGGTTGACCCCCGCGCGCGCCACATCCCCGTGCCGCGCGAGATACCAGGCGGCGTCGAACCGCGGCGAGGGATGGGTCGAACGCCCCCCGTCGCGGATGAAGTGGGCGAGCGGGTTGACGCCCTCGGCCGCGCACGCGGGATATTCAGCGACGTACCATGCCGTGTCGAAGAAATAGTTGGGGTTGAGGCCCGCCACGGCGCCCCTGTCGAAGAAGTGCACGAGGAGGTTGACGTCGCCCCGCTCGTGCTCCGGGACCTGCACCCCGTAATATCCGGCGTCGAACAGGGGATGGGGCGTCCGACCCTCGCGGTAGCCCGACGTCATGTAATGCACGAACGGATCGATGCAGCTTTCGACGACGTCCGGGTACATCGTGGCGTAGAAACTGGCATCGAACAGGCCGGACGTCAGGAGCTGGTAGGACCTGTTGCCCGGATCGGGGACGTTGTCGGCGTTGCACAGCCATCCGGCGTCCCGGCCGACCCGGAAGTAGTGCGCGAGGGGGTTCTCGCCGTCCTCCACGGGCATCGCGGCATGGGCCAGGTACCATTCCGGCTGGAAGGCCGGGGACGTTTGGTTGAGTGGGTGGTCGAGGTAATGGGCCAGCGGGTTGACCGCGTAGGGCGCGTCGGCGAGGTAGCGCGCGGCGTACCAGCGCGTGTCGAACAGCGGGTTCGGATCCCGCCCCTCCGCGGCGCCGCTTTCCAGGTAGTGGATCAGCGGGTTGATCCCGGGGTCCCGGACGTCCGGGTTCTGGGCCAAGTAGAAGTCCGTGTGGAACAGGGGATGGGGCCAACGGCCCTCGAAGCCTCCGTCGTCGAGGAAGTGCTCGGCGGCATCGTCGCCCAGCGCGGCGAGGTCGGGATGATGGCCGGTATACCAGACCGAGTCGAACAGCGGGGACGATCGAAGCCCGGCGAGGAGCGCGTCGCGGGACTGCGCATCGGACGCCATGTCCAGGATGGCCGGGGCATACCTCACCTTGATGACCATCGAACGCCTGAGCTCAACCGATCCGAGGCCGAAGCGGCGACGTGACGGCCTGCCTCCTCCCGCGCGAAACGAACCGGTTCACGTCCGCACCGACCCTCCGGCCGCGGGGTCCGGTGGCCGGCCTGCTCGGAAGGGGTGCGTCTAGCATGCCGCTTCCGACGGCTGCAACGGCGAGCCCCGTCAGGCTGCCCCGCTCGTCACGGGCCATCGATCGAACGACGCGTCGATCGACGGCCCGGGGTGAACGAAACCGGGATCGAAGCGCGACAGGTCGAAGCCCCACTCGCGCAACGCGGACCGCACGGCCGTTTCCGAATTCTGCCTGTGCTCGCCGATGACGAGCGACGCCTTGACGAAGGGAAAACCGTCGTCGAGCAGACGCTGCCATCCGAGGACGGACCGGTTCCCCTCGAAGGTGTTGCGGCTCTCCATCGGAAACAGTGCCCTCGCGGGGAAGCCGGCCGCGATCAGACGCCCGGTCAAGGTCAGTTCATAGGCCCGGATCACGGCGTCCTTATTGCTCAGGTTGAGCACGCCGCCGATGAAGTCCCGGAACGCCTCCGACGTCAGGCATTCCGACTTGACGGCCAGGAAGAAGCTTTGGAGGTGCCACGCATAGAACCTGTTGTCGGTGAGCCCGACGACGGGCTCGTCCGCCGCGTCGATCCGGTCGAGCAGGGTCCCGAAGGCGTCGTCCCCGAGCGGACCGACGATGCTGTCATTGGTGAGAAACAGGGTCTCGGACCGCAACAACTCGGGATCCTCGACGAGGACATGCGCCCAGGCAGCGAAGTCGAAGCCCGCATTCTCCCGCACGTAGACGGCCGAGCAGGCATCCACCAAGCTTTTCGGTATGACGGTCGTGCGCTCGGGCGCCGCGACAATCAGGACGACGTCGAGGCCGCCGCGGGCGAGCCCATCGACGTAGGCCGGGACGTGGCCCTTGATGCGCCCCCCGGCCGCGAAGGTGACGAGGAGCGCGGTCTTGCGGCCGACCGACGCCGGCCGCTTCACGCGGATCAGCGCGGCTGCGGCGGCCCGCCTGGACTCGACACCCTCGCCCGCGACGGCATGGACGGGCTGGCCTCGATCCATGCCGCGGAGCATGAAGTGGGACACGGGATCCACGTCCCGGAGGGGCTCGGCGCAGTCCCGCCGGTAGCGGATCGCGTCGAACAGGGGGGAAGGATGGGTCCTGTAGCCACCGAACCGGATGTAGTGCGACACGGGCGTGTCGTGCGGCAGCATGAGGTGGGCGTATCTCGCCCGGTACCACGCGCTGTCGAACCACGTGTCGGGATCGAGGTCTAGCGACGATCCGAACCTGGCATAGTGCCAGATGACGTTGCTGTCCCGCTCCGTCCGATCGGGGACCTGATCGAGGTAGAAACCCACGTCGAAGAGAGGATGAGGCTGGCGGCCCTCGCGCGCCCCATCGGCCACGTAGTGCATCAAGGGGTCAACGCCGGCTCTCGCGACATCGGGATTAAGGATGCGGTAGAGGTTCGGGTCGAAGAGGTTCGCAGCCCGCATCTCGCAGACGACCTGCTCGATCTCCGAAACCTGTCCGGGCCGGGTCGACAGCCCGCGCCCGCTCCCCGTCGCGCAGTAGTGCGCGAAGGCTCCCCACGCGTTGGCACGATGCGCCGGATAGGTTTCGGCGTACCAAGCCGGATCGAAGTCGGGGTTCGGCGTCGCGCCCTCCCGCTCGCCCCGCACGAGATAGTGGGTCAGGGGATCGAGCCCCGAGCGCCGCAGGTCCGGGTGTTGCGTCAGGTAACGGGGCGTGTCGAAGAAGCGGTTGGGCCTGTCGCCGCGCCAGGCCCCCTCGGCCTTGAAGTGCGCCTCGGGGCTGCCGTGCCGGTCCATCGCGTCGGGATAGGTTTCCCGGTACCAGAGCGGGTCGAAGACGCCCGTCGCGGTGAGGGACGGGATGGAGCCGAGAAGTCGGTCACGCCCGCCAAATATCGCGCTCACCCGATCACACCGCGGCCACCGGCGTCGGCCGTGCGCCGATCCGACCGGATGAGAAGCGGGATCGTCAGGCTGTGGGTCGCGCCGCCCCGGCTGGTGATCCGGGCCTGGAGCCTGTGGGTCCCGGGGCGGACCGCGGACAGGTCGATGGTCGCGACGAAGGCCGTCTTGGCCGTGTCCCAGTCGCGGTAGGCGTCACCGGCCTCGAACTCCGCGCGCGACGCCACCTTCAGCCCGTCGACCAGCACGTCCATCCGCTCGGGGCTGTCCGCGCGGAAGGCGATCCAGCCCTCGACGACGGCGTCGCGCGAGGGTTCGACGTCGAGGCCGAAGCTGTCGCGGAACGGCTTCGTCCCGTCGACCTGGGGCAGGATGCGCCCGACGGCGTCGGGATCGAAGGGCTGGGTGGTGCCGAGCTTCAGCAAGGGCACGTCACCCCGGATCGGCGCCCCCACGGCCGGTTTGCGCATGACGCAGAAGGACTGATAGTCCATGAGGCCGTCCATGGCGATGTAGTCGATGTCGAAGAGGCTGCCCCAGAAAGTCTTGATCCAGTCCGGCGACACGAAGATCATCGGCCCGCCGTCGTTCCAGTTCTGATGCGGCCCCTTCACGTACATGCCGAAGTCGTCGCCCCGCGTCCAATAGGGTTCGCCCAGCATCTCCTCCATGGGGGCCTGGCCCATGAAGGACACGAAGAAGGTGCCGCCCGGCTTCAGGATGCGTCGGATCTCCATCAGCCACTGGTGCCAGGTGGAATGGATGTGGCTCAGCACCGAGATGGCGTAGACGAGGTCGAAGCTGTTGTCCTCGAAGGGGATCGTCGGGACTTCGCTGATCTGGAAGAAGCGGAACGGCGGGGACAGGTTCTGCACCGACCAGCGGATCGAGCTGCCGTCGATGTCGCAGCCCCAGAACTCCGCTTCCCGCGCCTCCTCCCCGAACTGACGGATGGCCCGGCCCACGCCCGAACCGAAGTCGAGGCAGCGGCTCCCCGCCCAGGAGAAGCCATGCGGCATGTTGCGGATGATGGTTTCGCGGATGGCCCGGCCGCTGTCCTCGAAGTCGTCGAGCGTGACGGAGCCGATCCGCTGCGCCAGCCGCAGCGGCGGCAGGGGCGAGCTACCCGCGTCGGGCTCGGGCCCGAGCAGGGGGAAGTGGACGTGGTCGGCCCGGGGGCCGCGGAACAGGGCGGCGGCCGGCCCGTCGACGTTCGACTGCTTGGCCCGGACGCCGACCTCGAAGGCCTCCGCCTCGTCGAAGGGCGCCGCGACCCGCCCCTCGTACTGCCCGAAGCGCAGGAAATGCAGCAGCGGGTTGATGTCGGCCGCGCCGATCTCCGGGTTCTGGGCGATGTAATAGGCGGTGTCGAAGTCGGGGCCCGCGCTGCGGCCCTCGGCGGCGCCGCTGACGACGTAGTGCAGCAGCGGGTTCACCCCCGCGGCCCGCACGTCCTCGTTCAAGTCGAGGTACCAGCCCGTGTCGAAATATGCGTTGGGCTTGCGCCCCTCGCTCGCCCCCGAGCCGACATAATGCTCGACGGGGTCGGTGCCGGCGGCCGCCACGTCGGGGTAGGTTTCGCGATACCAGTCCGCGTCCACGAGGGCGCTCTGACGAAGCAGGTCGGCGACGCTCGGACCGGCCTGCACGGCCTCGCCCGCGGGTGCACGTCGTCGCAGTGGCAACCTCATCGCACACCTTCAGCGCTGGACGCCCCTGGCGTCGCGGCGGGCGCCCGGCCCGGCCGTCCGGACAGCGTCCGAGGACCTACCCCGGCAGGAGATCGGGTCGGTCCGGCGGTTCTTTTCCGTGCCGGGTGCGTCGCGCCCTCGGCCCGATGCGGGGGCATCGCGCCTGCGGCCCCTCCTGCCCGACCCGCAAGATTCCTCGCCGGCCCTCAACCGCCTCCTACCGGGATAGGTCCTAAGACCTGAACAGCTCGGTTTCAATCCGTCGCCGGCGCATTCTCGATGCGGCGAAGCCGGCCCGACGCTGAGGATCCGCGACGCTGCGGAACAGCGCGACGTCGCCCCGGGCCGATTCGTCTCGGACCGACGCGCCGCTGGCGGCACGCTCCCGTGGAACATGCCCCGCTGTCCTGCCATCTCCGGTCCATGGCCGTGACCGTCGATCCCGTCCTGACCCGTTTCCGCGCGGAGCTCGACGCCGCCTATGGCGCGCGGATCGAGCGCGTGGTGCTGTTCGGCTCCCGCGCGCGCGGTGACGCGCGGCCGGACTCCGACTACGACATAGCGGTGTTCCTCAGGGACTATCGCAGCTTCGGCCGTGAGATCGGCGCATTGGTCTCGATCGGGACCGGGATCCTGTTCGACACGGGAGCGGTGATCAGCGCACTTCCGATGCCCGAAGGCTCCTACGACGACAGGACGGGGCTGATGCACGAGATGCGTCGGGAGGGCATCGACCTTTGACGCCGGAAGCCGAATCCTACCTGGCGGCCGCCCGGGAGGCCCTGCGCGAAGCCGGAATGATCGCGGCCCTCACGTCCGCAGCCCCATGAGCCGCCCCAGGGCCACCCGCCGACGCGGCGCCGCCCCCTCCTCCCGCGCCGGCGGAAGCCGCCGCGCGATGGCGGCCGCCGCCGCGGGATGGCGTCGCAGGAGTCGGGCGCGGTAGTCGGCCACCACCCGCGGCTCGTCCCAGGGCACGTCGTGGAGGGCGTCGGCGAGATGGGGGCTCGCGGGGTCGCGGCCCATCTCCTTGGGGAACAGCGCCACGCCGCGCGGCCCCTCGGCGGTGGGGAGCGGCGGGTCGGCGTCGCGGAAACCCGGGAAGGTGCCGAGCCAGGCCCCGTAGACGTCGTGGCCGAAGCGGGCGCCGAGGTGGCCGCTGCCCACGGGGCGGGCGTTCATCTCGATGAGGTGGGCGCCCCCGTCGGGCGACAGGATGAAGTCGAAGGACACGAAGCCCGAGCAGCCCAGGGCCGCCACGAGGCGCCGCGCCGCGGCCTCCATCTCCGGATGATCGAGCGCCCGCACGACCGTGCTGGAGCCCGTGACGGGCGGGTCGAGGTGCTCGGCCGCGAACGAGATGCCGTCGAGCACGCGGCCCTTCGCGCAGGCCACGGTGCGCATCGCCAGCCGTCCCGCCACATGGGCCTGGAGCGTGAGGGCCGCGGCGTCCCCGGCCGAGGGCATCGAGAGCTGGCTGGGCTTCATTGGGATGCTGAAGGCGGCCGAGTAGGGGCTGGTGATCGTCAGGGCCTCGATGTCCTCGTAGGACATGTTGCCGAACCCTTCCAGGTACTTCCGGACCCCCACCGGGCCGACGAACAGGACCAGGAGGGCCATGTAGGTCACGACCATCGCCACCGAGGTCTTCCTCCTCCCC
>CAXTFP010000114.1:0-8263 GCA_964243135.1 uncultured Lichenihabitans sp. | reverse complement strand
GCCATGTATTCGCCCGCCGCGGCGCCCTGCATGCAGCGCACCGCCCCGGCGAAGAAGCGGAAGCAGTCGACGATGGCCGGGATCTCGTCCTCCACCACGCGCCGGAACGGCTTGCCGCAGTTGAGGCTTTCGAGGCGGGAAAACTCGTCCGCGTCGGCCTCGATGGCGTCGGCGATCCTGAGGAGCGCGGCCGAGCGCTCGCCGGGCGTCGTGCGCGACCAGCCCGCGTAGGCCCGCTCCGCGGCGCGGACGGCCGCGTCGACCTGGTCCGGGCTGGCCTCGGCCACCGTGCCGACCGCGGCGCCCGTCGCCGGATCGACGATGGCTTCCCCCGGCCCCTGTCCGGGCTCGAAGCGCCCCCCGATCAGCAGGTCCGTCAGCATCGGCAGATCCCCAGGCTCCCGGCGGATGCTAGTCGATCACGGATCGAATTCAACAGCCAAGTTCCAAGCGTGTTGTTCGACCCCTACCGCCCATACCGGAAGTTCGTCACGAAATTCGGCACCGCGATGCCGGGCCTGAGGTTCGGGTCGGGGACCGGGGGGAGTTGGACGAGGCGCATGGGCATCGAGCCGGCCCAGCGGTCGGAGGCGTAGTCCTCGGCCTCCTCGGGCAGGCCGTCGCTGACCTTGGCCGAAACCTCGTCGAGCTTCATGCGGATCACCTTGGTGGCCTTCCATTCCTGCTCCGCCGGCACCCGCGCGTAGTCCCACAGGCCGGGGGCCAGGCGGTCGGTGAAGACTTCCAGCGCGTGGCGCTTGACCTCCTCGCAGAACTCCGCCTCGCCGAAGGCCATGACCGAGCGGAAGTTGACGTTGTGGTTGAAGGCCGCGCGCGAGAAGACGATCCCGTCCAGGTGGGTGACGGTGAAGCAGACCGGGATGCCCTTCTGCTGCGCCTTCAGCATGCGGCTCGCGGACGAGCCGTGCCAATACACGTGGTCTTCGATGCGCCAATGGTTGGTGGGCGTGACGTAGGGCATGCCGTCGATCACGTAGCCGACCTGGCAGACGATGCCGGCGTCGAGGATCGCGTGGATCGTGTCGCGGTCGTATTTGGCGAGCCAGTTGTAGCGGCGCAGCCGCGTCTTGTCGCTGGGCGGGGCGGCAAAGGCAGCCACGCCATCTAGCGACAAGACCGATCGGGACCGTCTTGCCCCCGGCTGAGCCCGGCCATGTCGGGCAGTTCGAAGCGCAGATAGTCGTAGTCCGAGCAGGCGGACGACCATCGCCTCGTCCGGGCCGCGGCGGAGCGCGGCGTCGTGGTCCGGCCGCTGTCCCCATACTACGTGTCGCGCTGGCCGCAGCAGGGGCTGCTGCTCGGCTTCTCAGCCTTCAACGCCGGGGAGATCGGCCAGGGGCTGGCTCGGCTGGCCGCGGCCCGGGGCTCCATCCTGCCCCTCATCGCGACGGCGGCGGCCCTCTGCCCATGCTCATCGTGAGCGGGCCCGGAGGCGACCCCGCTCAGCGGGCGGGGGCGTCCCCCGAGGCCACCTTGAAGCGCACCCAGTCGCTCGCCTTATAGCGTCCCGTCCCGACCGCCACGGCCGAGACCCGCCAGGCGTAGTCGCCCTGCGCCACCGAAGCCGCCAGCGCAGCGGACACGCCGACATTGCCGGAGAACACCTCGTGGGAGCCGGACGGATCGAGGAGCCGCAGTTCCACGAGGAAGCGCACCGGCTCGGGCTCGGGCCGCGACGTCCAGACGAACTCGATGCCGGCCCGTCCCGGATCGACGGCGGCCCCGGCTACGGGCGCTACCGGGACGGGGCCGGACAGGGCGGCGTCAGGATCGCGGGGATCGGGGGCGACCTGCCGTCCGCGCGCCGCAGGCAGGTCGGAGGCGGAGAACCAGGCGCGGGCGAGGTCGGCGTTGCGGGGCACGCCCTGTCCCCCGTCGTAAAGCTGGCCGAGATCGTAGGCGGCGCGCCGGTTGCCGTGGGTCGCGGCCCGCGCGTACCAGGTAGCGGCCTTCGCCGCGTCGGGCGCGACGCCGCGGCCGCTGTCCAGCATCACGGCGACGTTGAACTCCGCGTCGGGCAGGCCCGCCTCGGCGGCCCGCCGGTAGAGCGCGAAGGCGAGGGGGGCCTTGCCTTCGCCCTCCAGGTCGTAGCGGACGGCCTCGTCGAACAGAGCTTTCGGATCCTCGGCCCGCGCGAGGGAGGGCCACAGGGCCGAGGCGAGGCACAGCCCGGCGAGCGCGTGGCGATGCGCGCGCACCGACCTAGTGCCAGGAGATTGCGACGCTGCGGTTCCGCATCTCGGCGACGCCCGGCTGGGTCGGCACCGGGAGTTCCGTCTCGCCCTTGGCCAGCACCTGGAAATGCTCCGCCGGGATGCCTCGGTCGAGCAGACCCTTGAGGACGGCGGTTGCGCGCTGCTGCGACAGCGACAGGTTCAGCTTGGCGTCGCCGACCCGGTCGGACGAGCCCGTGAGGATCATGACGATCGGCTTGCCCTCGTTGTAGGCCCGGGCGGCGCGGTCCAGGGTCGCACGATCCTGCGCGCGCAGCGTGCTGCTCCCGCTGTCGAAGAGCACCACGAGCGACGAGGGCGCCCCGGTCGCGGGTTTGGGCGTCTCGCTCGGTGCCGCCGGAGCCGGCTGCGCGGTCTGGGCCGTGGCCGCACCGCTGCCGAGCGCCACGGCGATCAGCAACGGGCCGAGATGGGAAATGGTGCGCATGACGTGTTCCCTCCTGAGAATGTGCTTTACCCCGCGACCGTCACGTCGATCGTTCCGGGATGGATGACGCCGTTCTTCGGCATTCTGCTCTTGACGGGCTTCGCCCTGTTGAGGATCCCGGCGACGCGATCCGCGTTGCCCTGATCTTCGTTGTAGTAATAGGTGACGCTGTCCGGCACGTTGTCCTTCGACGTGCTGATCAGGTCCCCCACGTCCAGACCCCGCGATTGGAGCGTCGTCTTGAAGGAGGCCGCGAGGGTTCGCGCGGTCTGGTTGCCGCGCGAATAGTGCAGGACGACGCGCACCGGGGCGTCCTCGGGCAGGGCGGTGTCGGCCGCGACCGCCCTGGGCGCGTCCTGGGACCGTGGAGCCGAGCCGTCCCCGAGCGGTGTCGCCGGGGCGGCGGGCGGCGCGGCGATGGACGACGTCGTGAGGGGTGAAGATTCCGCGGGAGCGCGCTTCGCCCCGTCGTCCGCGGTCGCCAATCGGCTGGCGAGGTCGGCGGCGCGCTTTCGCTCGGTCGCCAACTCGGCCTCGTCGGCCGCCTTCGCGGCCGCCAGGGCACGGCGCTCGTCGTCGCCCGCGGCCTTGCCGCTCAGGGCCTGAGCCAATTGCTCGCGGGTGCCCGCGAGGTCGCGGTCGAGGGCCGTAGATCGGGCCTGCTCGCCGTCGAGCCGCTTACGCAGGTCCGGCACCTGCGCGGCGCCCTGCTCCGCGGCCGCCAGCCGGGCCGCGAGATTTGCCGCCCGCGTCTGCTCGCCCTGCAGCTTCGCCGTGGTTTGCGCCTCCGCCGTGTGGCGTTCCTGCTCCCCCATGGTCTTTTCGAGGCCGGCCTGGGCCACGAGGCGGCGGGCAGCCGCGAGGTCGCGGTCGAGACCCGTGGACCGTGCGCGCTCGTCGTCGAGCTGCTGGCGCAGCGTATCCATCCCCGCCGTCGCCGATCGGTCCCCCGCCCGGCTGGCCTCCTGCAGCCGCTCGCGGGCGCCGGCCAGGTCGCGGTCGAGACCCGCGGATCGGGCGCGTTCGCCATCGAGCTGCGTCTGCAGATCCTGCATCTGCGCTGCGGCACCGTGCTCGGCGGTGGCGAGATTGGCGGCGAGATCGGCCGCGCGCTTCTGCTCGTCCTGCAGCTTCGCCTCGCCGGCCGCCTCCGCCGCGCGGTGCTCCTGCTCGCCCGCGGTCTTCTCGACGCCGGCCTGGGCCAGGAGCTGACGGGCCGCCGCGAGGTCGTGGTCGAGGCCCGTGGCCCGCGTGCGCTCGCCGTCGAGCTGCTTCTGCAGGGCCTGCATTTGGGCGGCGGCCTCATGCTGGGCCGTGACCAGACTGGCGGCGAGCACCGCCGTGCGCTTCTGCTCGTCCTGAAGCTTCGTTCCCGTGGCCGCCTCCGCCGCGCGGCGCTCCTGCTCGCTCGCCGTCTTCTCGGTGCCGGCCTGGGCCAGGAGCTGGCGGGCGGTCGCGAGGTCGCGGTCGAGCCCCGAGGCCCGCGCGCGTTCGCCCTCGACCTGCCGGCGCAGCGTCTCCATCTCCGCCACCGTCGATCGATCCCCCTCCCGGCCGGCCTGTTGCAGCCGCTGGCGGGCGGCCGCCAGGTCGCGGTCGAGATCCGCGGAGCGGGCGCGTTCGGCGTCGAGCTGCCGCTTGTCCTTGTCCGCCTGCGCGGCCGCGTCCTGCTCGGCAGACGTCAGCTTGGCGGCGAGATCGGCGGCCCGCTTCCGCTCGCCGTCGAGCTTGGCGTCGTCGTCGGCCTTCGCAGCCTCCGCCGCCCCGCGACCGTCCTGCTGAGCGGCCTTCTCGCGCAGCGCCTGGGCGAGCCGCTCGCGCGTGTCGGCGAGATCATGGTTGAGGGCGCCGAACCTGACCTGGTCCTGGTCGAGCTGCGCCTTGAGGGATCCGGCGTCCGCAGGGGCGTTTTGGACCGAGGCCGGCGGCCCGGCGGGAACGTCGGCGACGCGCTGTCCTTCACTCCGGGTGTCCGGTAGGGCGATCGGCGCCGTGACGCTCGCGGCTGCGTCGTCCTGGGGCGTGCCGGTCTTCCCGTCGAGCATCTCGACCTGAGCGGTCTTCGGGGCCGTCGCGTCGGCCTCGTGCTTGAAGGGCAGATACACGAGGTCATACAGGAGAATGACGGCGATGATCAGTCCGATGGCGATATTGACAAACATCTGATCATCTCATGACACGCGACAAGACACGGCAGGGCGCGCGGTCGGTCCTCGATGTGCAACGACGCACGTGCGATCAAGATTCGGATAGACGATTAGTTCCATCCAACGCTGCGCCGCTTCGCCGCAAAAACGATCGAAACACATCGGATCAACATCCTCTGCACCGGATGATCGGGGCGAAACCTGTCACCGGATCTCGCGGTTCGGGCGGACATCTTTCGGATCTGCCCGACATGAGATGGCGATGCCGCAGGTTTTCGGGGAGTTGCGATCGATGGAGGGGCAGCGAACGGTCTCGATCGCTTCCCGGTCGGGGCTCATCGGAAGAAGGCCGGGGAGCATATACCCGACGCATCCCGGGACGGGTCGTTCCCGTCCGGTCACCCCGAAAGCAACGCGATTAAGCCGGCCTTCACCAACCGGCGATGCCCCGAGCCGATCGCACATGATGCATTAACGGGACGGGTCCGATTCTGACGAGTGGCGGACTCGACGGGCCGTCACGGGCGCAGTCGGACGCGCGGGTGGAAAGGTGAGATATGGCTCGGCTGAACACCGTCACGGCCCTCACGCTCCTGATGTCGCTCGTGTGGGTCGGCGACGTCCTCGCCAGCACGGCCGGGGCGGCCGGTCAAAGCCTCACCGCGATGATGGATGCCTGCACGGGCGACATGGGTCGGCCCGGCTGGCTCGGGAACGCCTGTCTCGGCCTGAGCGTCCTGCTCCTCGGCGTCACGGCCTTCTCGGTGCGCGCCGACAGGCGCCTGCGGCGCGCGCTGGCGCGCGCCGACGCCATCGCCCGCACGGATGCCCTGACCGGGCTGCCCAACCGCCGGCAGTTCCACGACGAACTCGAAGCGGAACTCGCGGCCGGGTACAGGGACGGCCTCGACCATGCCCTGCTGCTGATCGACCTCGATCGCTTCAAGGCCGCCAACGACGCCCACGGGCATCCCGCGGGCGACGAACTTCTTCGGCTCGTGGCCACGCGCCTGCAGAGCGTCCTCCGGGACGAGAGGCTCATCGCCCGGCTAGGAGGCGACGAGTTCGCCTTCGCCCTGCGCTGTGAACCCGGCGGCCCCGACCGGCCGAGGACCGACCCCGGCGCCGTGGCGGAACGGATCGTGAAGACGCTGGGCGAGCCCTTCGTGCTCGCCGCCGGCACCGTGATCCAGATCGGCGCCAGCATCGGCATCGGGCTCACCGACGCCGGCATCACCGACGCGGACGGTCTGATGCACCGGGCCGACGTCGCCCTGTACCGGGCCAAGGCCTGCGACCGCGGCTGCTTCCGCACCTTCGAGCACGGCATGGACTCGCAGGTCCGCGCGAGGGCGCTCCTGGAGGGGGACCTCCGCCAGGCCATCGCGGAGGACGCGATCGTCCCGCACTTCCAGCCGGTGGTGGATCTCGCGACCGGCCGCCCGATCGGGGTCGAAATGCTGGCCCGCTGGTCGCATCCGGTCCGCGGCATGGTTTCGCCGGTCGACTTCATCCCGATCGCGGAGGATGTCGGGCTGATCGGCCCGATGACGGAACGGCTGCTGCGCCGCGCCTGCCGGGCGGCCGCGAGCTGGCCGGCCCACGTCACCCTCGCCTGCAACGTGTCGCCGATCCACCTGCGCGACCGCGATCTGCCGAGGATGATCGGCGCCATCCTGGACGAGACGGGCTTCCCGGCTTCCCGCCTGGAGATCGAGGTGACCGAGAGCGCCCTTGTCGGCGACCTCGACCTCGCGCGTGGACTGCTCGATCAGTTGAAGCAGCTGGGCGTCCGACTGGCTCTCGACGATTTCGGGACGGGCTATTCGAGCCTTCGCCACCTGCAGACGCTTCCCTTCGACAAGGTCAAGATCGACAGGAGCTTCGTGGCCGCCATGGTGGACGATCCCGAAAGCGGCAAGATCGTCTCGGCCGTGGTCGGGCTCAGCCGCAGCCTCGGCCTGTCCACCGTCGCCGAGGGCGTGGAGACGGCCGACACGGCGGCTCTCCTGCGGGAGCTCGGCTGCGACATCGGCCAGGGCTGGCTCTTCGGGCGCCCGGCCTCGGCGGAGCAGATGGACGCGCTGCTGAGCGACGCCGTCGCGGAGGACAGAGCCCTCGCCATGGTGGCATGACCGGTCCGCCGCGTCACGGCTCGACCCACGGGGCCAGCGGGTAGGGGGTCGCGGCGACGGCGCCGTTGCCGTCGATCTGCGGCAGGGCGAGCCGGCACAGGAAGAGGAGCGCGAAGGCGCCCCAGTCCCAGCCTTCGGGCCGGCCCCCACCCTCCTGGGCGCGCAGGAACACCACCGCCGGCGCGAAGGTCAGCAGCGTCATCACGCGCGTGTGGTCGAGCGTCAGCACGCAGGCGACGAGGAGCACCGGCGCGGCCCACAGCGCGAGCAGGGCTGCGCCGCGCCGGCCGCCGTAGCGGAACGGCCCGGCGAAGCGCCGCACGAGAAAGAACGGCACCAGGGCGGCCGAGACGAGGGTCGGCGCCCCGAGCAGGGCCGCATCGTGCAGCAGCCCCGCCAACAGATTCGCCACGTAGCCGGTCCGGCCCACGACGTCGGGCAGAAGGCGGTGCACCAGCGCGAGGTCGGCCCCCGCGGCAAGCAGCGCCGCGCCGGCCTGGATCCAGCGGAGGCCGCGCCCGAGCGCGAGGTCGACCGCCAGCACGCCCGCGGTCGACAGCACCGCCAGGATCGGGTGGCAGAAGCCCGCCAGCGCCGAGCCGAGCGTCGCCGGCGCGGTGCGGCGCCACGCCGACAGGAGCAGGCAGGCCATCAGCAGCGGGTCGAACTTGCCGACCCAGAGCGCCAGCGTGTCCGCGAGATGCGAGAAGGCGACGAGCAGCAGCAGATGGCGAAAGGCGAGCTCGCCGCGCCGCAGGCTCAGCGCCAGCACGGCGCCGAGCAGGGCCAAGCCGAGGCCCCACCACGCATAGGTCAGGAGGTCGGGCGACAGGCCGAGGTGGGCCAGCGCGGCCCCCAGCGCGTCGGGCAGCAGGCCTTCGAGCAGGAAGCCCCTCCGCGGCGGCACGACGAGGGCGCCCCGCGCCCAGCCCGCGAGGTAGACGGGCAGCTCCCCGTCCACGGGCCGCACGCCGTTGATGAGCAGCACCGGCGCGATCAGGAGGGCGAGCAGCGCCCCCCGGCCCCCGCGCGTCGGCAGGAGCCGCAGGGCGACGGTTCGGGCCCACCGGGGAGTATCGTCGATCCGGTCCAGCATCGCGTCCCGCCACCCCGCGCCGCGCGGGCCCGCGCCCGACGGGAGCCCTTAACGCCGGGCGCTCCGCGGCGGAACCCGCCGCGGCGACGCGGGCGCGATCCCCTCGCCCGGGCATGGGGCGATCACTCGCGCCCGCCCTTGTGCATCCCCCTGGCGGTGCCGGCCCGGCGCAGGGCCTCGGCCATGGCGCCTCCGCCCGACCC
>CAXTFP010000113.1:0-8275 GCA_964243135.1 uncultured Lichenihabitans sp. | reverse complement strand
GACGCGGCCGTAGTCCGGGAAGGTGCCGTCGATCAGCTTGGTGGTCAGCACCACGCTGCCCAGCGTCAGGCGGATCTTGGTGGCCGACATCTCGACCGTGACGTCGCTGGCGGGATCCTCGATGAGCTTCTGGATTTCCGCCACGGCCTTGCGCGGCACGATCACGCCGGGGATCCCGGCGGAGCCCTGGGGCGCCGGCATCTCGACCCGCGCGAGCCTGTGGCCGTCCGTCGATACGACGCGCAGCACGGGAACGCCGTCGTGCTCCATCGCGTGGAGGTAGACGCCGTTGAGGTAGTAGCGCGTCTCCTCGGTCGAGATGGCGAAGGACGTCTTGTCGATGAGGTGCTTGAGCTGCCCGGCCGGCAGCGTGAAGCGGTGGGTCATCTCGCCGGCCGCGAGGTCGGGAAAATCGCTCTCCGGCAAGCACTGGAGCTGGAAGCGGGAACGTCCCGAGCGCAGCACGAGCTGGCCCGTGTCGCCGCCCATGTCGAGCGTCACCTGCGAGCCGTCGGGCAGCTTGCGGACGATGTCGTGGAGCGTGTGGGCCGGCAGGGTGGTGGCGCCCTCCTGGCCGACGTCGGCGGGGAGTTCCTCGGTGACTTCGAGGTCGAGGTCGGTGGCCTTCAAGCGGAGCACGCCGCCCGCGGCCCGCACCAGCACGTTCGACAGGATCGGGATGGTGGTACGGCGCTCGACCACGCGCTGCACGTGGCCCAGCGCCTTCAGCAGGGCCGCGCGTTCGAGAGTGACTTTCATGGCGGGCCCGATCCTCGACGATGGTGCCGGGCCCGGGGGACGAACGGCGGGGCCCGGAGGTGACGACCTTCGGCGGAAGCCGTGAAGGGCGGAGACTTTTGCCCGGCGCGCGGATTTTCGCAAGCGCGGCGAGGCTCCGGCCCCGATTCGGCTGTGGGCGGCGCGGCGCCTCGCCCTTCAGGCGAAATCGAAGTCGAGCGGCTCGAAGCGGGAGAAGGCGAGCGGCGCCCCGGCGGCGTCGAAGTCGCGTAGCTGCAGGATCATGGGGGACGGGCGAAGGCGCGCCGGCAGCAGCACGCCCGGCAGCGGCAGGGCGTTGTTGATCCCCGCATAGACGAAGAGCGGCCTGCGGTGCAGGCGGCAGGCGGCCGACACGACGGCCGCGACGTCGCGCCGGCGGGGCGCGGATCGCGGCCGCGCCAGGAAGGCGCAGAGCAGCGTGTGGGCCGCGCGCCGGTCCGCGCGCGGCGCCGACACCAGGAGCAGGTCCCGCCCGGCGTGCAGCGCGTAGCCGGCCCCCGGCTTGGCGAGCCTCGCCCACAGCCGGTCCGGGGTCCACAGCAGGCCGGCGCCCGGGGATCCGCAGTAGGGCGACAGGATCGCGCAGGCCGCTTCGGCGTCGAGGTCGGCGACGCGATGGCTCGCGACGCGGCGGCCCGGCAGCGGCAGGCCGGACAGCCCCACGCGGATGTCGAGCCGCGCGGCTTCGGCCAGCTGGAGGTGGCGCACGTTGACGCCCGCGGCGTTCCCGTTCGGCACCGCCACGATGAAGCGGATGCCGCGCTCGACGCAGAAGGCCTCGACCGCCCCGTAGAGCGCCGCGATGGCGGCGCGGGACCGGTAGGCCTTGAGGATGAACAGGTCGACCAGCGCCACGGCGGCCTCCGCCCGCCCCGCCGCGAGGACCGTCTGATGCACGAGGGCGATGTGGCCCACCTTGCGGTCGCCGGCGTGGGCCGCCAGCACCGTCGTGCCGTCCGTGAAGGCTTGGCCGTAGAGCCAGCGCAGCACCTCGGGCTTGAAGGTGCCGGCCGGCACCCCGAAGCCCTCGGCGGCCAGCGCGGCCGTCTCGTCGAAATCGGTGACGATCTCCCGCCGGATCTCCAGGGCCGCGCCCCGGTCGCGGCGACCGGACCTCGTCGCCTCGGGGGCGGTGCGGCTCGCTGAAACAGCCATCCCATGATCTCCCGTCGACCGACGCGGGGGAATCGGGCGACTCGCGCGCCCCGTGCCGGGCGAAGACGATGGCACGCCGGGGTAAAAAAACGACTGACGGGACGCGGCGGCCCCGGAGGTGCCGCCCTCGCCCCGGCTCCTTCTCCGTGTTAACGCTCCGCCGCGATGACCCAGGCCTTCTCCCTCCTCACCATCTGCGGGCTCGACGAGCTCGAGTCCCACGCGGCCCGCGGCGTCACGCACGTCCTGTCGATCGTCGACCCGGACCGCGCGGAGCATCCCGCCTTCGCGCTCTACGGCGACCATCGCCGCCTGACCCTGCGGTTCCACGACGAGATCGAGCCGGGCCCGGAGGTGGTGCTGCCCGAGCGGGCCGACGTCGAGGCCATCCTGGCCTGGGGGCGCGACGCCTTCGCGGCCCGCGACGCCGACGGCCACATGCTGGTGCATTGCCACATGGGCATCTCGCGCTCCACCGCCGCGATGACGATGGTGCTGGCCCAGGCGCACCCCGAGGAGGGCGAGGCTGCGATCGCCGAGCGGGTGCGGGCGCTGCGGCCGATCGCCTGGCCGAACCTGCGAATGACGGAGTTCGCCGACGAGATCCTCGGCCGCGACGGCCGGCTCGTCGCCGCGGTCGGCACGCTCTACGCCCGCAGCCTCACGGCCAAGCCCGACCTCGCCGAAGTCATGGCGCGGCTCAACCGCTCGCGCGAGGTCGAGCTCGGCCGCGCGTCCGCGCCCGTGCCGGCCTGACGGGGACCGCGGGTGGCGGTGCTGGCGGGGGTCTGCGGCGCGCTGATCGTGCTGTTCGGCCTGCTCACGGCGCCGCGGCACGCGCCCACCGACGCGCAGTTCGGCGTCGAGGTGACGTGCCTCGTCGGCGGGCTGGTGTTGATCTTCCTCGGCGTGCTCCTGGGCCGCCTCGACCGCATGGGCCGCCGGGTGGAAGCGCTGCGGCGGCGCCAGGAGGGCGCGGAGACGCCGGCTCCGTGACGGCAAGTCTCCACCGCTCGATATGCAGGATTCGATATGGCAACACCGGATGAACGTCGATTCTCGCTCCGTCGTGCGGAACGCATGATTGAGAAGGTGATCTTCGGCAGTCGATGGATCGTGGCACCGATCTACGTCGGCCTCGTCGCCGGTCTGGTCGTCCTCCTCGTCAAGTTCTTTCAGGAAGCGCTGCACATCGTCACCCACATCGGCACCACGAACGGCGACGACGCGATCGTCGGCGTGCTGGGGCTGATCGATCTGTCGCTGATGGCGGGCCTCGTCGTGATGGTGATGTTCGCCGGCTACGAGAACTTCGTGTCGAGACTGGACCTGGACGGCCACCAGGATCAGCCCGGCTGGATGGGGCAGGTCGACTTCGGCGACCTCAAGCTGAAGCTCATGGCCTCCATCGTGGCCATCTCGGCCATCCACGTGCTGGAAAGCTTCATGGACATCGAGCACCTCAGCGACCGGGAACTGGGCTGGAGCGTGGGGATCCACATGACGTTCGTCGTGTCCGGCGTCCTCCTCGCCGTGATGGACAGGCTGAGCGGCAAAAAGCACGATTGAAGGGGCATCGACCCCGCGTGAACTGCAGGAGGGTCCGCGGGGCGTGCGGCCGGATCAGGGCGTGCCGACGGCGAGGAGCAGCGCCCCGGCGGTCGCCTCGTCGGTGATCAGCACCGTGGGCCGGGCGAGGCGGATGGCGCCCAGCATGGCCTCGACCTTGCCGGGCCCGCCCGAGGTGAGGACGCGGATCGGCGCGGCCGCGAAACCGTCGCAGGGCATGGCCATCACCCGGGCGTTGATGGGGTGGTCGACGATGCGGCCCCCGATGTCGAAGAACTGGTAGAGCAGGTCGCCCACCGCGCCGGCCGCGATCAGCGACTGCCGGTCGGCCTCGGAGAAGTGGCCGAAGCGGTAGGAGGTGTTGTCGGGCGCTATGCCGCCGACGCTCATCACCACGGCGTCGAGCGCCCGGCCGAGGTCGAAGATGTCGCCGAGGCCGCAGCGCTCGATCAGCGCCCTCTTGGTCTCGACGCTGTCCACCACGGCCGGCGCCGGGATCAGGAAGCAGTCGGCCCGCAGCAAGCGGGACAGTTGCCAGGCGAAGTCGGCGGGGTTGTACTGCAGCACCTTGGCGATGCCGCCGAGCATCGACACCACCGCCAGGCCGGCGACGGGCCGCTCGTCGATGGCGTGAAGCGCCGCGATCAGCGTCTTGCCCCAGCCGACGCCGATCCTCATGCCCGGGCGCAGCAGCTCCGACAGGGTGCGGCCCGTGGCGGCGCCGATCGGCGGCGTGGGGTCGGCGGCCGGGGAGGACAGGGGCGCTACGACGGCCTCGCCGATGCCGAAAGTCCGCTCGAGCCGGCGCTCCAGGGCCGTGAGGTCGGCGATGTCCCGGCTGAGCGAGATCCGCACCTCGTGGAGCGCCCGGGCATCCGACAGGAGCCGCACCACGGTGACGCGGCCCACGCCCAGCGCTTCGGCGATGGCGCCCTGGGTCATCTCCTCGACGTGATACATCCAGGCGGCCCGCAGCCTGAGGCGCTGCGACCTGCGCGCCGCCTGCGGCGCCTCCTCCCGGCTGGTGGCGGCGCGCTCGCCGGTCTCGTCCTTGCCCATCGGCGATGGTGTAGCGCGGCGCCGGGGCCGTCACAACGGCCGTGATCCGGGGCGCGGGAGCCGCGCCGCGTGGGGCTCAGTTCGCCTGAGCGGCCCGCGCCATGAGGCCGGCGGCGCCGAAGAAGGGCGCGCCGTCCGCCGCCTCGGTCACGGCGAGGATCAGCCCCATGATGGAGCGGCGCACCTCCGGGTCGCCGATACCCGTGAAGGCGCGGATGAGGCGGATGTTGTCCTTGCTCAGGAGTTCGGGCCAGTCACCGGCGTCGGCCGACTGGCGCTCGACCGCCTCGAAGAAGCTGTGCACGGGCAGCGACAGGGCTTCGGCGATGAGGAGCAGCGTGCTCACCGCGATGCGGTTCTTGCCCTTCTCGTATTTCTGAAGCTGCTGGAACGTGATGCCGAGTTCCGCCGCGAGCTTGGACTGGCTCAGCCCGGCCTTGACGCGGGCGGCCCGCACGCAGGCACCCACGCGCTTGTCGGCCTCGGCGGTGCGCTTGGACAGTTGTTCGTTCATGGGCCCCTCGACCGCGTCCCGGCCGCGGCGCGGCATGGATCCCGTTGCGACCGCCTGTTTACAGGACGCGGGAAGGGATGCAAAGACCGTGAGGGCGGGCCCGAACGCCCGGTTGAACCCGGGCCCGCACGCCCCTCAGCCGACCAGCACCTTCCAGGCCACGCCGAGCGCGATGATCCACAGGGCGACGCCGAGCAGGTTGAGGCGGCTCGATTCGCGCGACGCCGCAGCCTCGATCGAGGCCGGCGACAGCCGCCCGCCGTCCTCGGTGGCGACTTCGAGCGCCAGCACGATCTTCTCGGCCCGGAGCAGCAGGTCCGGCAGGCCCAGCGCGCCGCGCGCCAGGGACGCGATGACGGAGGCCGCGTCGCCCACCTTGCCGACCGGCCCGAGGTTGTTCTCGATCCAGGTCCGCACCACCGGCTCGGCGGTCTCCCACATGTCGAGCCGGGGATCGAGCGAGCGGGCCACGCCTTCCACCACCACCATGGTCTTCTGCAGCATGACGAGCTCGACGCGCGTCCTCATGTCGAACAGCGCCGTGATCTCGAACAGCAGCGTGAGCAGCTTGGCCATGGAGATCTCGTCGGCCCGGCGGGCGTGGATCGGCTCGCCGATGGCGCGGATGGCCTGGGCGAAATCCTCGACCCGGTGCTTGTCGGGCACGTAGCCGGCCTGGAAATGCACCTCGGCGACCCGCATGTAGTCGCGCCGGATGAAGCCGTAGAGGATCTCGGCCAGAAAGCGCCGCTCCTGCCGGCCGAGCCGGCCCATGATGCCGAAGTCCACCGCCGTCAGCCGCCCGCCGGCGTCGATGAACAGGTTGCCCTGGTGCATGTCGGCGTGGAACAGCCCGTCCCGCATGGCGTGGCGCAGGAAGGACTGGATCACGGTGCGGCCCAGCGCCGGCAGGTCGTAGCCGCGCTCGCGCAGGCCCGGCACGTCCGTCAGGGACACGCCGTCGACCCATTCCAGCGTCAGCACCTCCTTGGCGGTCAGCGTCCAGTCGATGGCCGGGACGTTGAAATCGGGGTCGTCGCGGACGTTCTCGCCGAACTCGCTCGCGGCCGCCGCCTCGATGCGGAAGTCCATCTCCATGGTGACGGAGCGCGCCAGGGCGTCGATCACCTCCACGAGCTTCAGGCGCCGCGCCTCGGGCGCCAGGCGCTCGGCCGTCCGCGCCGCGAAGTAAAGGTCGCCGAGGTCGCGCTTGAAGCGCCGCTCGACGCCGGGCCGCATCACCTTCACGGCCACCTCGCCGCCCCCGCGCTCGGCCGTGAGCCGCGCCTTGTGGACCTGCGCCACGGAGGCGGCCGCCACGGGCTCGCCGAAATGCGCGAAAGTCTGCGCCAGCGGCCGGTCGAAGGACGCCTCGATGATGGCGACCGCGACCTCGCGCGGGAAGGGCGTCACCCGGTCCTGCAGGCCTTCGAGGTCGCGCACGGCCGCCGCGCCCACGAGGTCGGGCCGCGTCGCCAGGAACTGCCCGAGCTTGACGTAGGAGGGCCCGAGCTTGCCCATGGCGATGCCGAGCCGGTTGCTGCGCGCCAGGGCGCGGGGTCGGGTGACGAGCCGGGCCAGCGCCAGCGGCGCCCGGGCCGCCACCGGCACGGCGCGCGGGTCGATGCCGGCGAAGACGCCCTCGCGGGCCAGCACGAAGGCCGCGCGCAGCAACCGGCCGCCGTGCCCGATGCCCGCCAGCATGACGTCAGATCTTCCAGGCCGAGTGGATCGCCACCACCCCGCCGGTGAGCCGCGTCGCCTTGACGCGCCGGAACCCGGCTTCGGCGATCATGTCCGAGAAGGTGTCGACGCCGGGAAAGCGGCGGATCGACTCCACGAGGTAGCGGTAGGGCTCGCCGTCGCCCGCCACCAGCCGGCCCATGCGCGGGATGACGTTGAACGAGAAGGCGTCGTAGACCCGGTCGAGCCCCGGCACGTCGACGGCCGAGAATTCGAGGCACAGGAAGTGGCCGCCGCGCTTGAGCACGCGGTGGGCCTCGGCGAGCGCCAGGGGGATGCGGGGCACGTTGCGGATGCCGAAGGCGATCGTATAGCAGTCGAACCGGCCGTCCGGCAGCGGCAGGGACTCGGCGTTGCCCGCCACGTAGCGGAACTCGCGCGCCCGCGCCGCCAGCCGGTCGCGGCCGACCCGCAGCATGTCGGGGTTGATGTCCAGCACCGTCACCTCCGTGAGGGGCCCGCCCGCCGCGGCGACGCGCTTCGCCACGTCGCCCGTGCCGCCCGCCACGTCGAGGTGGCGGAAGGGGCCGCGCGCCGAAGGCTTCACCATGGAGGCCAGCACGTCCTTCCACACGCGGTGCAGGCCGCCCGACATGACATCGTTCATCACGTCGTAGCGCTCGGCCACCTTATGGAACACGTCGTCGACGAGGCCCTGCTTGCGGTCGAGCGCCACGTCCGAGAAGCCGAAATGCGTGGTAGCGGGCGGGGCGTCCCCGCCGGCGGGCCGGGGGCCGGGGGGCCGGGGCGGTGTCGAGGCTGTCATGGGGGCCTTGTCAGCGGGGCGGCGCGCGGTGGCGCCGGGGCCGCGCCACACCCATGTGTCGGACGAGAGAGGCCCCGTCTACCACCATGCCCGAACTTCCCGAAGTCGAAACCGTCCGCCGCGGATTGGCGCAGGCCATGACGGGCGCCACCTTCACGGCGGTGGACCAGCGCCGGGCGGGCCTGCGCTTCCCCTTCCCCGAGCGCTTCGCCGAGCGCCTCACCGGCCGGCGCGTCGAGGCCGTGGGCCGGCGCGCCAAATACCTCGTCATCGACCTCGACGACAGCACCGTGCTGGCGGCGCACCTCGGCATGACGGGCTCGTTCCGCGTGGCGGCGGGCGGCGCCCCCGAAACCGTGCCGGGCTCCTTCTACTTCGCGCGGGGGGCCGCCCCCACCCCGGCGGGGCCGGCGAGCCCGCACGACCACCTGCGCTTCGCCTTCGACACCGGCGTGGCCATCACCTACAACGATCCCCGGCGCTTCGGCTTCATGGTGCTGGTGGAGCGGGACGCCTTCGGCGCCCATCCGCTGTTCCGCTCGATCGGGGTCGAGCCCCTCGGAGGGGACTTCGACGCCGCCCTCCTGGCCCGGCTGATGGCCGGCAAGGCGGCGCCGCTCAAGGCCGCCCTGCTCGACCAGCGCCTCATCGCCGGCCTCGGCAACATCTACGTCTGCGAGGCGCTGCAC
>CAXTFP010000112.1:0-8327 GCA_964243135.1 uncultured Lichenihabitans sp. | reverse complement strand
GCGTGATCTGGACGAGCTATTACGAGAAGATCGTCGCGGCCCACGAAAACCCCGACGCCTTCCTGGCCGGGCTGAAGGCGAGGGCGCCGACGAACCGCTGGGGGGAACCGCACGAGATCGCCGGCGCGATTCTGTGGCTCGCCTCCGACGAGTCCTCCTTCGCGACCGGCAGCGCGATGACGGTCGACGGCGGCTACACGGCCTGGTGACGGATGACCGCCGTCGCGCAGATCGGGATCATCGGCTTCGGCGCCATCGGGCGCGACCTGACCGACCGTCTCCTGCGAAAGGGGCACGGCGTCACTCTGCTGCTCCGCCCCGGTTCGGCGTCGCGCGCGGCCGTCCCCCGAAATGTCCAGACGGTTGGCGACGTCGAGGCTCTGATCGCAGCGGGTCCTGCGCTGGTCGTCGAGGCCGCGGGGCAAGCGGCGCTCGTCGATCTCGCGCCCGCCCTGCTGTCGGCCGGCGTGGGCGTCGTCGCGGCCTCGACGGGGTCGCTCGGGGACCCCGCGGTCTTCACGCGGCTGGAAGCCTCGGCGCGGCGGGGCGGGAGCCGGCTGGTGGTGCCGGCCGGCGCGCTCGGCGGCCTCGACTATTTGGCGGCCCTGCGCGGCAGCCCCGACGCCGCGGTCCGCTACACGTCCCGCAAGCCGCCCGCGGCCTGGGCGGCGGAGCTCGCGGCGGCGGGCCACGACCCCGACGATCTGCCGGGCGAGGTCGTGCTGTTCGAGGGCGCGGCCGCCGAGGCGGCGCGGCTCTACCCGCGCAACCTCAACGCCGGGCTGACGGTGGCGCTGGCCGTGGCGCCGACGCCCGTCACCGTGCGGGTGGTGGCCGATCCGGCGGTCTCGCTCAACACCCACGAGATCGAGGCGGAGAGTCCGCTCGGGCTCGCCCGGATGCGCTTCGCCAACCGGCCCTCGCCCACCAACCCGAAGACCTCAGCCCTGACGGCCGCCAGCCTCGCGGCCGCCGTCCGGCGCCTCCTGGAGCCGGTCGTCCTGTGAGCGCCGCGCCCCACACCGTCGTGGTCGGGGCCGGCATCGTGGGCCTCAGTTGCGCCCGCGCCCTGCTCCGGGAGGGCCACGCCGTGACGGTGCTCGACCGCGACCCGGCGGGCGACAAGGCGTCCTTCGGCAATGCCGGGGGGCTCGGCGTGACCGAGATCCTGCCGGCCGCCTCGCCCGGGCTCGTCTGGCAGATCCCCAAGTGGCTCGCCGACCCGCTCGGCCCGCTGTCGCTGCGCCCGGCGCACCTGCCGCGCCTGATGCCCTGGCTGGTGCGGTTCCTGCGCAGCGGCACGGCCGCGGAGGTCGTCCGCATCGCCGGTGCCCTCGCGGGCCTCGTCGCCCCCGTCTACGATGACATGCTGCCGCTCCTCGACGAGCTGTCCCTGTCAGCCGACCTGCACCGGGTCGGGGCGCTCTGGATCTACGACACCGAGGCCGGCTTCGCGCGCGACGCCCCGGCCCACGCCCTGCGGCGGCGCCACGGCATCGCGGTCGAGACGATCAGCGCCGCGGAGGCCCGCAGGATGGAGCCCGCGCTGGCGCCGGGCGCCGCCCCCGCCGTGGTGACGCCGGGGTGGTCGCACGTGTCGAACCCGAAGCGCATCGTCGACCGGCTGCGCGAGCTGCTCCTGGCCCGGGGCGTCGCAATCCGGTCCGCGGCCGTGACGGGCGTCGAGGGCCGGGCCGTGCGCCTCGCCGGAGGGGAGGGGGTCGCCTTCGACCACCTGGTCGTGGCGGCCGGCGCCTGGTCGGGCCGCATCGCCCGCGCGGTCGGCGATCCGGCGCTGATCGAGAGCGAGCGCGGCTACAACGCCACCCTGCCGTCGCCGGGGGTCGCGCTGTCGCGCGAGGTCGTCTTCGCGGAACGTCAGTTCGTCGCCACCCCGCTCGACATCGGCCTGCGCATCGGCGGCGCCGCGGAATTCGCGGGCCTCGACGCCCGGCCGGACTTCCGGCGCAGCGACGCCCTGGTGACGCTGGCGCGCCGTTACCTGCCCGGCCTCGACGCGCGGGGCGCCGTGCGCTGGATGGGCCATCGCCCGGCGACGCCCGACAGCCTGCCCGTCATCGGCCGGTCGCGGCGGCGCGCCGAGGTCGTCTACGCCTTTGGCCACGGCCACCTGGGCCTGACCCTCGGTCCGACCACGGGGCGGCTCGTGGCCGACATCGTGGCGGGGCGCCCGCCGCCCCTCGATCTGTCGCCCTTCTCCATTGCCCGGTTCGCCCGACCATGACGGCACCCCGCCACCCGCACAGGTTCCTCTGCGTCGACGCCCACACCTGCGGCAACCCGGTCCGCGTGGTGGCGGGCGGCGCCCCGCTCCTGCCCGCCGGCGACATGGCCGAGCGGCGCCAGGCCTTCCTCGCCGAACACGATTGGGTGCGGCGCGCCCTGATGTTCGAGCCGCGCGGCCACGACGTCATGTCGGGCTCGATCCTGTACCCGCCGTCGCGTCCGGACTGCGACCTCGGCGTCCTGTTCATCGAGGTCAGCGGCTGCCTGCCCATGTGCGGCCACGGCACGATCGGCACCGTCACGGTGGCGATCGAGGAGGGCTTCGTGACGCCCAGGGTCGAGGGGCGCCTCGCCCTGGAGGTGCCGGCCGGCCGGGTCGATGTGACCTACGTCCGCAGCGGGCGCTTCGTCGACGAGGTGCGGCTCTACAACGTGCCGAGCTACCTGCACGCGGCCGAGGTGCCGGTCGCGGTCCCGGGCCTCGGCGAACTCGCCGTCGACGTCGCCTACGGCGGCAACTTCTACGCCATCGTCGAGCCGCAGACGAACTGGGCCGGGCTCGACGCGATGAGCCCGGACGAGATCCTGAAGTGGAGCCCGGCCGTGCGCGCCGCGGTGCAGGAGGCCGTCGCGCCGGTGCATCCCGAGGACGGCCGCATCGCGGGCGTCAGCCACGTCATGTGGGCCGACGGGCCGAAGCACCGCGAGGCGCACGCGCGCAACGCCGTGTTCTACGGCGCCAGGGGCATCGACCGGTCGCCCTGCGGCACGGGATCCTCGGCCCGCATGGCGCAGCGCGTGGCCCGGGGCCGCCTCGCGGTGGGCGAGGATTTCGTCCACGAGAGCATCATCGGCACGCTGTTCCACTGCCGCGTCGAGGGCGCGGCCCGCGTGGCGGACCGCCCGGCCATCCTGCCCAGCGTCGGCGGGTGGGCGCGGATCACCGGCCACAACACCATCCTGGTCGACCCGCGCGACCCTCTCGCACTGGGGTTTCAACTTGCCTGACCTCCTCGCCCTCCCGGCCCACGCCGCGCTGGTGCCGCCCGCCCTGCGCCCCGGCCGCGACCTCGTGGCCGAGGGCCGGGCGCTCGCGCGCGACTGGAGCGTCGGCCGGACACCCTTCCTCGACCGGGCCGGGGTCGGCTGCGAGGCCGACTACAAGCGCGCCGCGGCCGCCGCGGGGCGGATCATGCAGCACGCCCACATCGGCTTCCGCAGCGTCGAGCGCACGGTCGGGGCCATCGCCGAAGTGTTCGACACCTGCGCGGCCCGCGGCGTCACGGTCGACCGCTTCGGCATCACGCTCGACTGGTCGATGGGCTATCCGGCGCCGGACCGCGCGCGCCGCTCGCGGGGCACCGGCATCGTGCTCGGCGGGCCGGAGGATTTCGCGCGCATCACGGGCGCCGCGCCGGCCGCGGCCCATTTCGGCGACTTCATGCTGGGGCTGCCGGGCGCCCTCGACAACGCGAAACACGCGCTCGCGGCCGGCGCCACCGCCATCGGCAACCTCGGCCAATATTTCACCTTCCGGCTGCCCGACTGGGACGACGACGTGGCCACCACCGAGGCGACCGTGCGGGCGCTCGGCCTGATCGCCGCCCAGCCGGTCGAAGTCCTGGTCCATTCCAACCTCGACGACGGCTTCGCGGGCCTGTTCGCCGACATGAGCGCCACCCTCGGCATGGTGCTGATCGAGAAGCACATCGTCGAGACCCTGATCGGCGCCCGCACCAGCCACTGCTTCGGCCACCACTTCACGGCCCCCGCCGTGCGGCTCGCCTTCCACCGGGCGCTGGCGGCGGTGACGGACGGCCCCGGCACCATGATCTACGGCAACACGGTGAGCTACCGCTCGACCCCCGACGGCAACTTCGCCAGCCTCGCGAGCTACCTCCAGGCCGACGTCTGGGCCCTGTGCCGCCATCCCACGGGCCACGCCATCAACCCCGTGCCGGTGACGGAGAACGAGCGCATCCCCGACACCGACGAGATCATCGCGGCGCAGATCTTCGCCGCCCGGCTGGTCGAGCACGCCTCGGACTCGTTCGGCCTCGTGGCTTTCGATCACGTCGACCGGGACGCCGACCTCCTCGTCGAGGGCGCCCGCCGCTTCGCCGGCCGGGTGCTGGACGGGCTGGCCGAGGCCGGAGTCGACGCCGCCGATCCGGCCGCCCTGATGATCGCGCTGCGCCGCATCGGCCCCAAGCGACTCGAAGCGCTCTACGGCCCGGGCGCCCCGAGCGACGCGGCCTGGGGCGGGCGCGAGGCGCTGGTCCCGGCCGAATGGGTGGGGGATCTCCGCCGCGCCGCGGCTGGCTGGGTGGCGCGCACGCCCGCGCCCGTGCGGGATCGCCTGCGCGGGAGCGGCCTCAAGGTCTGCGTGGGCACCAGCGACGTCCACGAGCACGGCAAGATGCTGATCGACCGGGTGCTGGCCGACCTCGGCGTCGCCGCGGTCGACGGGGGCACCTCCGTCGACCCCGCCGATCTCGTGGCCTCCGCCCTGGACGGCGGGGCCGACGCCGTGGCGGTCAGCACCTACAACGGCGTCGCGCTGCGCTACGCCCGCGAGGTGCGGGACGCGCTGGCGGCGGCCGGGGCGGACCTGCCGCTCTGCGTCGGCGGACGGCTCAATCAGGTGCCGGAGGAGAGCAATTCCGGCCTGCCGGTCGACGTCACGCGCGACATCGCGGCCCTGGGGGCGACGCCCTGCGCGACCCCCGAAGCCCTGATCGACGTGCTCGACACGCTCGCGCGCCGCACGGCCCGCGACGCGTCGCGCCCCGCTTCCCCACCGGCCCGCAGCACCGAGAGGTTCGCATGCGTTTTTCCCGAATGATCACCGTGGTGGGCGCCCACGCCTGCGGCGAGCTCAACGAGGTCATCACCGGGGGCGTCCGCGACGTGCCGGGCAAGACCATGTTCGAGAAGATGCAATACGTGGAGAAGCACGCGGACGACCTGCGCCAGTTCCTCCTCAACGAGCCGCGCGGCAAGGTGAACCAGTGCGTCAACCTGGTGCTGCCGCCGACGCGGCCGGAGGCCGACGCGGGCTTTGTCATCATCGAGGCCGACTATTACGTGCCGATGTCCGGCACCAACACGATCTGCACCGTCACGGCGCTGCTCGAGACCGGCATGATCCCCATGCGGGAGCCCGTCACCACGCTGACGCTCGAAGCCCCGGCCGGCCTCGTGCCCGTCACGGCCGAATGCCGGGACGGCAAATGCGTCAGCGTCACCTTCGACAACGTGCCGGCCTTCGTCTTCGCGCTCGACCGCGAGGTGGACGTGCCGGGCCTCGGGCGCATCACGGTCGACGTCGCCTACGGCGGGATGATCTACTGCATCGTGGACGCGGAGAGTCTCGGTTTCAGGATCGAAAATTCGGAGGCCGCGACGCTCGTCGAGGTCGGCGAGCGCATCAAGCGCGCGGCCGCCGTGCAGATCCCCTGCGTGCATCCCGACAACCCGGACATCCACACGATCAACCAGACGCTGTTCGCCGGCCCGCTGCGGACGACGCCGGACGGCAAGCGATCGCGCAACACGGTGATCGTGTCGCCGGGTCGGCACGACCGCTCGCCCTGCGGCACGGGGACGTGCGCGCGCCTCGCGGTGCTGCACGCGCGCGGGCTGCTGGCCGAGGGGGAGACTTTCGTCCACGAGAGCCTGATCGGCACGGAGTTCATCGGCCGCATCCGCGGCACGACGGAACTCGGCGGCCGGCCCGCCATCCTGCCCACCATCACGGGCCGGGGCTGGATCACGGCCTTCCACCAATACGTCCTCGACCCGAGCGACCCGTTCCCGCTCGGCTTCCGGGTCGGCGACACCTGGCCGGCCTCGGCCTGATCCAGGGAGCCTGCGCGATGGCGGTCCTGACGGCGGCCGACGGCTGCGAGCTCTTCTACGAACGGTCGGGGTCCGGCCCGCCGGTCGCGCTGATCCCGGGGCTCGGCGGGGACGGCCGGTTCTGGGCCGGGGTCGTGGCGCGCCTGTCCGGCCGCTTCGACCTCGTCGTGATGGACCACCGCGGGGCCGGGCGGAGCGCGCGGCCGCCCGGCCCCTACAGCATCGGCGGCATCGCGCGCGACGTGCTGGCGGTGCTGGACGCGGAGGGCCTCGGCTCGGCCCACCTCGTCGGCCACTCGACGGGCGGCGCCATCGTCCAGACGATCGCCCTCGACGCGCCCGAACGCGCCCGCTCGCTCGTCATCAGCGGGAGCTGGGACCGCCCCGACGCGCGCTTCAGGGCCGCCTTCGAGGCCCGGGCCGCGCTGCTCGACGCGGGCCTGGGCGCCGCCTACCAGCAGCTCACCCACGTGTTCGGCTACGATCCTGCCTGGATCGACGCCCACGAGGTCGACCTCCGGGCGGCGGTCGCGGCGGCCGACCGGGCCCTGGCGCCGTATGCGGTCACGGCCGCGCGGGTCCGCATGCTGCTCGACTTCGACCGCTCGGCCGAACTCCACCGCATCGCCCCGCCGACGCTGATCGTCGGCGCGCGCGACGACATCCTCATCCCGCTCCACCACGCGCACCGGCTGGCCGCGCTGATCCCGCAGGCTGAATACAGCGAACTCGCGGGCGCGCATTTCCACCCCCGCACGGACCCGGGCCCCTTCGCCGACCGGGTCGCGGCCTTCCTGACCCGGCAAACGGGCTGACCCCGTCGCCGGTCGGCCGGCACTTCCGCTTCCCCCCATCGCCCACGAGGACAGGCTCATGATCATTGAGGAACGCGATTACACCGTCAAACCCGGCAGGCTCGCCACCTTCGTCGAGACCTACCGGGCGCACGGCCTGCAACTCCAGTTGGAGTATCTGGGCAGGTTCCACGGCAACTTCACCAGCGAGATCGGCGAACTCAACCACGTCGTGGCCTGGTGGTCCTTCGACAGCCTGGACGACCGCCAGGCGCGGCGCGCCAGGATGCTGGCCGACCCGCGCTGGCAGTTCTATCTCGCCAAGGTGGTCGACCTCTTGCAGGTGCAGACGACGCGCATGCTCTCGCCCGTCTCCTTCTCGCCGCTGCGCTGAGGCTCCCCGATGCCCATCCAGCGCACCGCTATCGTGGGCGGCGGCATCATCGGCCGCTCCTGGGCCATCGTCTTCGCGCGCGCCGGCCTGCCGGTCACGGTCTACGATCACCTCCCCGAAACGCGGGCGCGGATGCGCGACAGCCTGTCGGAAGCGCTCGCGCAGTCGGCCGCGCTCGTCGGCGATGCCACGGCGCGGGAGGCGGTGCTGGACCGCGTCGCCGTCGCGGACGACCTCGCCGGGGCGGTGGCGGATGCCGATTTCGTGCACGAGTGCATCGACGAGAACCGCGACAGCAAGGTCGCGATGTTCCGCGAGCTCGACCGACTGGCGAAACCCTCGGCCATCCTCGCCACCACCACGTCGAGCTTCCCGGTGTCGAGTTTCGCCGCGGATCTGCCGAGCCGCCACCGCTGCATCGTGGTCCATCCGGCCACGCCGCCGCACCTCCTGCCGGTCACCGAGATCTGCCCGGCGCCTTTCACGGATGATGCCGTGACGGACGCCACCTTCGCGTTCATGGAGCGTTGCGGCCAGGTGCCGGTGCTGATCCGCTTCGAGCAGTCGAGTTTCGTGCTCAACCGCCTGCAGGCCGCGCTCGTCGTCGAGATGCTGCGCTGCCTGAACAGCGGCATCATCTCGCCGGGCGACATCGACAAGATCATCAGCCAAGGCTTCGGGCTGCGCTGGGCCTTCCTCGGCCCGTTCGAGGGCATCGACCTCAACGCGGCCGGCGGCATCCGCGAATACCTCGAGCGCTTCGGCTTCATCTTCGACGACATGGCGCGCCAGAACGGGCAGGGGGACGCGGTGGTCACGCCGGAGGCGGTCGCCATGCTCGAAGGCTATGCGCGCGGCCGGCTTCCGCTCGACGCGATCGGCGGGCGGACGGCCTGGCGGGATCGGGCCATCACCGCGCTCCGCGCGCTGAAGCAGGGGCAGGGCGGCGCCGTGCCGGTCGAGCCCGTGCCAAGCGACTAGGTGTTCCGTCCCGCGGTGTGATGGTGCAAACTCACCCCTGACTCGTCAGG
>CAXTFP010000111.1:0-8352 GCA_964243135.1 uncultured Lichenihabitans sp. | reverse complement strand
TTCAGCCGCGGTGAAACAGGCTGCCGATCTGCACCAACTTCGCGCCAGAGCCAAACTTCAGCGCTTATTCACACTGCAGCCGGCCCTCGACGCCCATCATGCCGGCCGAGAGCACGACGCGGCGGTTGCGCTCGAACAGCGTCGGCCACACGATGACGTTGGCCGGTCCCGTCTCGTCCTCCAGCGTCAGGAACAGCACGCCCTTCGCACTTCCTGGCCGCTGGCACACCAGCACCAGCCCCGCCGTGCGGACCCGGGCCCCATCCCGCACCCGCGTGAGGTCGGCGGCTCGCACGGCCCCGCGCCGGTCGAGCGCCGGGCGGATGAACAGGACCGGGTGGGCGCGCAGCGAGAACCCGAGGGCGGCGTAGTCGTCGACGACCTCGCGCCCTGCGGTCGCGGATTTGAGGCGCGTGGGAGCCTCGGGCATCTCGGGCGCGACCAGCCCCTCGCGGGCGTCGGCGGCCTCGAACAGCGGCAGGGGAGCGTCGTGCAGCGCGCGGATCGCCCAGGCCGCGCCGCGTCAGCCCGAGCGAGCCGAGGGCGTCTGCCTCCGCCAGGCGCGACAGCGCCCCGACGCCGAGCCGCGCGCGACGCTGCAGATCCTCGAGCCCGGTGAAGGGCGCGTGGCGCGCGCCGACGAGTCGGGCCGCATCCTTCTCGGCCAGCCCCGTTGCGAGGCAGAGCCCGAGCCACACCGGGCGCAGGCCGGAGCCCTCGCACTCGAGCGTGCAGGCCCAGCGCGAGTGGTTGACGTCGATGGCGCGCACCTCGACCCCGTGCCGGCGCGCGTCGGATACGAGCTGGGCGGGGGCGTAGAACCCCATCGGCAGCGAGTTCAGGATGGCGGCCAGGAACACGTCCGGGTGATGGTGCTTCGCCCAGCTGCTCGCGTAGGCGAGGATCGCGAAGCTGGCCGCGTGGCTCATCGGGAAGCCGTAGGAGCCGAAGCCCTCCAGCTGCGAGAAGGTCCTCTCGGCGAAGCTGACGTCGTAGCCGTTCGCCACCATGCCGCCGACGAGCTTGGCCTTGAAGTGGCTGACCCCGCCCGTGAACTTGAAGGTCGCCATGGCGCGGCGCAGCTGGTCCGCCTCGCCCGGCGTGAAGCCGGCGCAGTGGATGGCGATGCCCATCGCCTGCTCCTGGAACAGCGGCACGCCGAGCGTCTTCTCCAGCACGCGCTTGAACTCGGGCGTCGGGTAGTGGACGGCCTCGGTGCCCTCGCGGCGGCGCAGGTAGGGGTGGACCATCTGGCCCTGGATCGGGCCGGGGCGCACCACCGCCACCTCGACGGTGACGTCGTCAAGCGTGCGGGGCCTCAGCCGCGGCAGCATGGACATCTGCGCCCGGCTCTCGATCTGGAACCCACCCACCGTGTCGGCGCGGCAGATCATGTCGTCGGCGGCCGCGTCGTCCTGCGCCACGGAGGCGAGGTCCAGCCCCACGCCCTTCCCGTCCTCAAGCAGGTCGAAGAAGCGGCTGAGACACGACAGCATGCCGAGGCCGAGGACGTCGACCTTCATCATGCCGAGGGCGTCAATGTCGTCCTTGTCCCACTCGATCACCTGCCGGTCCGCCATGGCGGCGGGCTCGATCGGCACGGTGTCGTCGAGGCGGTCGAGCGTCAGCACGAACCCGCCGGGGTGCTGCGACAGGTGCCGCGGCGTCCCCATGAGCTGGCGCGACAGGTCCAGCGTCAGGCGGAGACGACGATCCTCGGAGTTGAGGTTGAGCTCCCGCACTTGACGCTCGGTCACGCCCTCGTCGTCCCAGGCCCAGGTGAGCCTGGCGAGCTCGCCCGTGACGTCCTCGGGCAGCCCGAGGACCTTGCCGACCTCGCGCACGGCGCCCCGCGCGCGGTAGCGAACGACGGTGGCGGTCAGCGCGGCGTGGTCGCGCCCGTAGGTCTCGTAAACCCACTGGATCACCTCCTCGCGGCGGGAGTGCTCGAAGTCGACGTCGATGTCGGGCGGCTCGCGCCGCTCGGCCGAGACGAAGCGCTCGAACAGCAGGTCCTGGCGCTCGGGGTCGATCGACGTGACGCCGAGAACGTAGCAGACCGCCGAGTTCGCCGCGGACCCGCGGCCCTGGCACAGGATGCCGCGCGAGCGCGCGAAGCGCACGATGGAGAATACGGTGAGGAAGTAAGGGGCGTAGCCCAAGCGGCCGATCAGCCCCAGCTCGTGGCCGATCTGGCGCGCGACGGCCGGCGGCACGCCGCCGGGGTAGCGCGTCGCCGCCCTCTCGCGCACGTAGCGCTCCAGCGCCTCCTGAGCGCTCAGGCCCTCGATCTCGGCCTCGCGCGGGTACCGATAGGAGAGCTCGCCGAGGTCGAACCGGCAGCGGTCGGCGATCTCCAGCGTGCGGGCGACCGCCTCGGGGTGGCGCGCGAACAGGCGCACCATCTCGCCCGATGGCTTCAGCCAACGCCCGAGGGTGCGCTCGCGCCGGAAGCCAGCCCCGTCGATGGTGCAGCCCTCGCGGACGCAGGTCACCACGTCCTGCAAGATCCGGCGAACCTCGGCGTGGTAGAGCACGTCGTTGGTCGCCACCGTCGCGACGCGGGCCGCGCGGCCGAGCTCCGCCATGCGCTCGATCCGGACGTGCTCCCGAGCCTTGAACCGCCGCGTCAGCGCCAGGTAGGCGCGGTCGCCGAAGCCCTCGCGCAGTCGCGCGAGGTCGGGCGCGACGGTCGGCTCCGGCCGGTCGGCGACGAGGATCGCGACCTGGCTCTCGGCATGGGCCATGAGGTCGTCCCAGCCGAGGTCGCAGGCGCCCTTGCCGGCGCGGCGCTTGCCGATCGTCAGAAGGCGGGTCAGGCGCGAGTAGGCGGGCTTGTCGGTCGGGTAGACCAGCACGGTCGCGCCCTCGCGCAGGTCGAGGCGGCAGCCGACCACGAGGCGCGTCCCGGTGGCCTTGGCGGCCTCGTGGGCGCGCACGACGCCGGCGAGCGAGTGGCGGTCGACGACGCCCAGCGCCGGCAGGCCGAGGAGGGCCGCGGCGGCGAACAGCTCCTCGGGCGACGAGGCGCCGCGCAGGAACGAGTAGTGCGTGGTCGCCTGCAGCTCGACGTATGTCGGGTCGCCCGTCACGCGAAGACGCCCTGGATGAACCAGCGCATCGCGTCGGGCGGCCGCGTCGCCCGGAACAGCCACACCCGCTCGCCATGCTCGTCCTCGACGCGATAGTAGTCGCGCACGAGGTAGACCTCGTCCGCATCGAGCCACCACTCGCCCGCGACGCTCTCGGGTCCGTCGGCCGCCGTGATGCGGCGTCGGCGCCCTGCCCAGACGTAGACCGCGGGCGGGTGATCGGGCAGCAGCGCCACGACCTCGATCGGGTGAGGAGGGTCGAACAGGCGATGCGGGCGCGGCCCGTCGGCCCAGCTCCGACCCGTCGCCGGCGAAAGCGCCGGCACCACGGCGAGCCCGCGCTCGGGGACGTCGCTCTCGGCCACGGCGAGCCGATAGACCCGCCGCTCGCCGATGCGCGCCGCCACGCGGTCGATCAGCGCCGCGAGGTTTCCCTCCGCTTCACCGCCGCCGCTCGTCGCGAGCTGCTGCGCGCCGAGCGCCTCGACCAGGGTGGCGGCCAGGACCGCGGCCTCGATGCCGAAGCCGGGATCGACCGTCGCGAGCCGCTCGCCGAGCAGGCGCACGAGGTGGGCCGCGTCCCGCGTCGCCCGCGACGTGCCGACCCGGAGCGCGGCGACGTGGCCGTCGATGCGATGGAAGCGGAGGTCGAGCCGACGTGCCCCGAGGCCTCGCCGCTCGAGAAGGGCGCAGAGGTCGACGGCGAGGTCGCCGAGGGCGAGCTCCAGGCCGCCGATGTGGCCGAGCGGCTCCGCGAAGGTGAGGCGAGCGTACGGCAGGGAGGGCGCCAGCACGGGCACGCTCGCCTCGAAGGCGCGCCCGGCCGCGGCATCGAGGCGGGCGGTGAGGCCGCGGCCGAACCGGAGCGCGAGGGACGCGCGCGGGGCGTCGACGAGTTCGCCGACGGTGTCGAAGCCGAGCCGGCGCACCGCGGCCGCGATGGCAAGGTCGAGCCGCAGCGCCGACGCCGGTAGACGGGCGATGAGGGCAAGCCCCGCGCCGACCGGCGCGACGGTGCCGTGCGCGTGGCGCGCGAGGGCCCAGGCCCCGCCCAGGTGTCGGCCACGGCGGCCCGCGTCGCGACGCCTGCGCGGTCGAGCCGTCCCGCCAGGTCGACGAGCAGCGCCGCGTCGCCCCCGTGCAGCTGGCTCGCGCCGGCGACGTCGAGCACGAGCCCGTCGGGGGGATCGGCGGCGGCGATCGGCGTGTAGCGCAGCGCCCAGACGGCCAGCCGCTCCAGCGCGGCCGCGTCCTCCTCGGGCGTCGCCTCCACGACGGTCAGCCCCGGCGTCATGGCCTGGGCGAGCGCCACGGTCGCGCCCGGCACGACGCCGAGCGCGCGTGCCGCGGCATCCGCCGCGACGACGATCCGTCGCGAACCATGACGCGCCGCGACGATCACCGGGCTAGCCGGCGGCGGCGCGCCGGGTGTCCGCCTGAGCCGGTCGGTCGGCCAGGTCGGGAGCCAGACGCAGACGACCCGTCTCATCGCAGGCCTCCAGAGTCCACGTGCCGGTCGCGCCACCGCGGCAGCGCACGAGGTCCAGGCGCCAGCGCGGGTCGCCGAGGCCCGGCACGCCATCGAGCGGCGCCGAGGCGATCGCGGTCAGCCGCCACCGCGTCGCCGCCACCGTGCCGGCCATCTCCGGCTCGCCCCGTCCCGCCCATCGCCGGATGACGATGGCCGTGACGCCGGACGCCTCGGCGGCGAGTTGGAGACGCCGGCTGGCCTGGACCGTGATCCTGGCGACCTCGGCGACGACGCCGGCGAGGCCGGGATGGCGCAGGCCCTCCTTGGCCACCGGCAGCACGGCGTCCGCGGAGCCGGTCTCGGCGTAGATCACTCTGTCGGGGTGCAGGCCCGCCGCGGCGATGCCGGCCGGGAACAGGTCGCGGACGGCCAGCACCCACAGCACTGGCTTCTGTCCTCCGGCGAGCAGGCTGGCGGCGAACAGCGCCGCGGTTGCACCATGGCGGAGGTCGACGCCGCCCCCGACGATCTCGTGCAGAGCACCGCGCGTCAGGCCTCCGCCGGGCAGATGAGCGTCGAGCGCCTCGACGCCAGTCGACAGTGAGGTGTGACGCGGACGCCGTCCTCGTTCGAGCTGGTCGATGCGGCCCCGGAGGTCCGCGATGGCGTGCGCGCGAGCGTCTGTCATACCTGCATCGAACGGGGTCCAAGGAGATCTGTTCACGATTTGTTCTGAAATTGGAGCGCGAGTCAATCGGGCCGGTCGGCTGCCCACAGGCGATTGCGGCTGGAGCCGACGATCCCCGTCCTACGTGGACGGAGCGCAACCATGACTGCCGGCCTTATGTGGACGGGATCCGACCAGGGCCGATGGGTTCCGTCCTGCGTGGACGGGATCCGTCCTGCGTAGTCGGAACGCGACTTGGAAAGCCGGTCGTCGCTGCATAGACGGGATGCGACCAGAGCCGACGATCCCCGTCCTGCGTGGACGGGATCCGTCCTGCGTGGTCGGAACGCGACCAGAGCCGACGATCCCCGTCCTACGTGGACGGAGCGCGACCATGAGTGCCGGCCCTCCTGTGGACGGGATCCGACCAGGGCCAATGAAATCCGTCGTGCGTGTACGGGATCCGTCCTGTGTGGTCGGAGCGCGACTTGGGATGCCGGCCGTCGCTGCGTGGACGGGATGCGACCAGAGCCGACGAATCCCGCGAAGCGTGGACGGGATCCGTCCTGCGGACGGAGCGCGACAATGAGTGCCGACCTTCGGGTGGACGGGACCCGACCAGGGCCCAATGGGTTCCGTCCTGCGTGGACGGGATCCGTCCTACGTGGACGGAACGCGACCAGCGAGGACTTGCGCGCGCCGCGGCGAGGGTTCCGCCGGCGTTCAATCGCGTGTGGTCGAGGAGCGCCTCCGAAGGCTCGGGCCGGAGGTGCCGATCTTGGATACAGGCCAGCAGTGCCTCCACCTGGACGCAGATCTACTCGGCGAAGTCGGGGTGCAGCTTATCAAGGAGGCGGGAGGTCAAAGGGCAAGTTCAAGGGAAAGACGGCCCCACAAGAGAACTCGACGATCGCGACCCTCGGAGGTCGAACGTCCGCATAGCCGTCAAGGAGGTCAGAATGGCCAAGAGTCGCATCCGTGCGGGGCTCCAGGAAGTCGGTCCGGCGATGGTCCAGCGATGGGGAGTGCTCATCGACGCCGCCGACATGGTCGAGGCGGTGCTGGTCGATGCGGCCTGCACCGACGAGGTCGAAGCGCGCCGCGCGTGGCTGCGCTGCCAAGTGTTGGCGTTGTGCGCTTCGCCCGCAGTGTCGGCGGAAGAGGTCCGGCGCAAGCTCGCCGCCTCGGCCATGATGGTCCACTACCTGGGCGACGAGGCCAGGCTCGCCGCCTTGATGGTCGAGCTGGCCGTCCGCATCGACCTCGACGCTCTCGGCCTCAATCTCGGTGACCTGATGGACGCATCTCAGAGCCACTGAGGACCTGAGCAGGTCCGAGCCTCCTCGATGACGGATGCCGGTGGCAACGTGCTGATCAGCCCGAACATCGATGCCGACCGACACGTATCCTGGGCGAGCAGATCGGGAACACCATGCCCCGGCTCTACGCCGACCGGGCGAACGCCATGGCGGCCCGTGACACACTCGGCGGCGTCGGTGCGGAGCAGAGGCTGCGCTTCTTCACGCTGGTCTACGCGTCCTTCGAGGTCGACGGCACCGCCGTGACGACCCGGCGCGAGGCGATCCTGCCGTCGGCCTATGCACAGCTCGGCGGGGGCGGGACCGCCCACGTCGCGGCCATGCTGGACATCTCGACCAGGCGCGAGGAGGCCGCCGCGCGATGCGGGCCGAGGCGCCCGGGGGTGGACTGACCGCATCGAGCGAGGGTCCGCGACTCCGCGTCGGGGTCAAGCTCCCGGACCTCGGCCCCGCCCACCTCGCGCGACAGAGGCACATCGCGGGATCGCCGGGCCGCACCGCGCGGGCACCGCGCTCGAAGCGCCGGGATCACCGTCGCTGCCCGGCCTGTCGGAGGTAGCGGCGGGGCCGGGGTGGGGAGAGCGGTGCGTCAGCACGCGGGTGGAGGGGTGAAGAGCGTCCCCCGAAGAGAGCGACAGCGACCATGGATGCACAGAAGTTGATTGAGCAGCGGGGCGCCGCGACCGCCGATGCGGACGGATGGGCGGCAGGCCTCGCCGACATGGTGTTGACGGCGCCCGCACCTCGTGAGGCCAGGGTCGCGGCCGCGTCGTCCACCTCGCCGCACCGCGGCAGCGACACGGGATCGGCGTGGCGCAAAGCGTCGACCGATGAGACGACAGACGACCCCGACGCGGCCGGCAGCGCGCCTCCCGCACCGAGCGTCGCGCTGATCGACCCGGACCGGCTGGCGCGGGAGCTCGGCAGCGGATCCGGATTTTCGAGCGACCCCGACGAACGCTTCGGAGCGACGAGCCGGGAGGACGAGGACCGGCGCGACTTCCTGCGCCGCTACGCCGACCAGCCAGAAGGCTTGTACCGCCCGCACCTCATCGCCGACGCCGCGACCGACGCGCGGCTGGCGGCGCTCCGGGCCGAGGCGCCCAACGCCGCGGTGCTGATCGACATCGCGCGGCGAGCGGCGCTGCTGTCCCGGCACGCCGGGTCGCCCCTGCGCCTGCCGCCGGTGCTCGTCGTCGGGCCGCCCGGCACCGGCAAGAGCCGCATCGGGCGGCGCTTGGCCGAGGCGCTCGGCACGACGCTGACCGTCATCGACGGGGGGACAACCACGGATTGAGTACACCTGGTCGGGCACGACCCTGGGTACAGGGGTTCCGGCCCCGGGCTGGTCGCGCGCGCACTCCTGGAGGGCCGCACCGCCGAGCCCGTCGTGCTGCTCGACGAGGTCGACAAGGTATCGAGCTACAATGCAGGCGTCCGGCCACTCGACGCCCTGCTCAACCTGCTCGAGCCCACCACGGCGAGGTGCTTCGTGGACACCTACCTCGGCCTGCCCGTGAGGGCCGAGGGCGTCCAGTGGCTGATGACCGCCAACGACATCTCCGGTCTGCCGGCGCCGCTCCTCGACCGCGTCGTCGTGGTCGAGATGCCGCCTCTCGGCCGCGCCGGGACGCGCGCCGCCCTGCGGCGCATGCTGGCCGAGCTCCAGGCCGAGCACGGGCTGCCCGCAGCGGCGCTCGGCGACGCCGCGCTGGACTGTCTGCAGGGCGCCGGCCTGCGCCAGGCGAGGCGCACGCTGTCGCTGGCGCTCGGCCCCGCCCTCGCGGCGGGCCGGGCCGCGCC
>CAXTFP010000110.1:0-8377 GCA_964243135.1 uncultured Lichenihabitans sp. | reverse complement strand
GCTCGTAGGGCTTCGCCAAGTAGTCGTCGGCCCCGGCCTCGAGGCCGCGCACCCGGTCGTCCGCCTCGTCGAGCGCCGTCAGCATCAGGATCGGCACCTCCGAGGTCAGCCGCACGTCGGCCGCGAGGGCGATGCCGGTCTCGCCGGGCATCATCACGTCGAGGATCAGCAGGTCGAACGCGAAGGTGCGGAGCTGCGTGCGCGCTTCCGCGGCCGTCGCGGCCAGGGTGACGCGGTAGCCGTTCTTGCCCAGCACGCGCGACAGGAGCTCGCGGATGCGCCGGTCGTCGTCGACCAGCAGCAGGTGCGCGGCGTCGTCCGCCAGGGGTGCGGGCCGCTCGGCCTGGGCCGCGGCGTCGGGCGAGGGGCCGTTCATGCCGCATGCTCCCGCGGCGCCTCGCCGGGGGGCTCGTGCCCGTCCTCCGCGCCCGGCGGGGCGCCCCACACGAGATCCATCACCCGCAGGCGCTCGTCCTCGTCGATCATGCCCAGGAGGAAGCGCACGGCCTGCGGATGCGCGTCCGGCGGCAGGGGCGCCAGGGCGCGGGCGAAGCGCTCGGAGTGGAGGTGGGCCAAGTCGAGCGCCAGGCGGGCGCCCGCGGCGGTGACGTGAAGCAGGCGGCGGCGGCGGTCGTTCACCCCCGTGCGGACCTCGATGAAGCCGCCGCCGATCAGCTCCTTCATCACCCGGTTGAGGCTCTGCTTGGTGATCTTCAGGATGTCGAGCAGCGCCGCCACCGTCAGGCCGGGGTGGCGGTGGACGAAATGCAGCACGCGGTGGTGCGCCCGGCCGAAGCCGAGGCCCTCCAGCCGCCGGTCGGCATCGGCCGTGAAGTCGCGGTAGGCGAAGAACATGAGCTCGATGAGGTCGAACAGGGGCGGCAGTTCCACCCCGGCGCGCGACACGTCCCGCCGCTCCTCGCCGGGCTGCACGGCCGTCGAGACCGCCGGATCAGCCAAGGATCCGCCCCGCCGCCGTGGGCTGCGAGGGGTGATCGGGCGAAGCCCCGCGTCGTCGTCCGAACCCCGTCACCTCGGCAGAATACGTCAGCATTGTTGACATATCTCAGGCCGCTCGCTAACCGTCAAGCGCGCGGCGCGACCCCGAAGGTCCGCCGTCGCGGTGCCGCCCCGACGGCCGCGCGGCGGAGCGCCGAACCCTCACGACCTCGCCACGGGCGCTCTCGCGCCCCACGACCAAACGGGCGCCGCGGCGCCATCGATAGTGGAACGGGAGCCCCGCCATGTCCATCCTGCCCTTCGACCAGCGCGACGGCACCATCTGGATGGACGGCGTGCTCGTGCCCTGGAAGGACGCGCATCTCCACGTCCTGAGCCACGGCCTGCACTATGGCTCGGCGGTGTTCGAGGGCGAGCGGGCCTACGGCGGGACGATCTTCAAGTCGACTGAGCATTCCGAGCGCTTCAGGACCTCCGCGGAGCTGCTCGACTTCGAGATCCCTTATTCGGTCGCGGAGCTCGACGCCGCGAAGAGCGCCGTCCTCGCGGCCAACGGCGCCGAGGACGTCTACGTGCGCCCGATCGCGTGGCGCGGCTCGGAGATGATGGCCGTGGCGGCGCAGAACGCCACCGTGCACGTCGCCATCGCCTGCTGGGACTGGCCGAGCATGTTCGACGTCGAGCAGAAGATGAAGGGCATCCGGCTGGACATGGCGGACTATCGCCGGCCCGACCCCCAGACCGCGCCCTGCCGCTCCAAGGCGGCCGGGCTCTATATGATCTGCACGATCTCCAAGCACCGCGCCGAGCGCCGCGGCTACGCTGACGCCCTGATGCTCGACTGGCAGGGGCGCGTGGCCGAATGCACGGGCGCCAACGTGTTCTTCACCAAGGACGGCACGCTGCACACGCCGATCGCCGACTGCTTCCTCGACGGCATCACACGCCGCACGGTGATCGGCCTCGCGAAGGAGCGCGGCATCGAGGTGGCCGAGCGGCGGATCATGCCGGAGGAGCTGGACGGCTTCAACGAGTGCTTCATCTGCGGCACGGGCGCCGAGGTGACGCCGGTGAGCGAGGTCGGCCCCCACCGCTTCACCCCCGGCAACATCAGCCGCGCGCTGCTCGAAGACTACGCGGCGGCCGTGAGGGCCTGACGAGTGGCGGGGAGCCGGACCTATTCCGGCTCCGCCGCGACGAGGCGGCCCGACGCGTCGCGCCGTTCGACGACGGCGCGCTGGCTGCGCAGCGGCACCGTCTCGCGCTTCACCTCGCGCTCCACGACGTGGCGGATGTGCAGTTCCTCCGTGAGGAAGAGCTGCTTGACCACCACGAGCCGCTCCTCGATCACCGGCACGACCGTGGTGTCGCCCTCGGTGCGGGCCGCCGGCGCCGCCTCGACGATCCGGCCGATCGGCACGCGGGTCACCTCCACCCGGTAGCGGTCGACTTCGAGTTCGGCGACTTCGTCGCGGAGCTCCGTGCGGGTGGAGACGCGGATGGCGCCGCCCGCCACCCGCCGCTTCGTCAGCGCCAGCCGCTCCTCGACCAGCGGGATCAGCAAGGCCTCGTCCGTGCGGCGCTCCGATCCCGTGACCGTCGCGACTGGCAGACCGCCGAGGGTGGCGTCGCCCGCGGCGCGGAGGGGCTCCGGCGCCCCGAGGCCCGCCTGCCGCCTGATGGCGTCTTCGTCCTGCTCCTTCATCGCGGCGCCGGCCTCAGCCGGCCGAGGTCCAGCGGGTCCTGGCTTCCGCGGCCGTGACCGACAGCATGACCTTGTCCGCCACGGACGTCACGAGATCCGTCGACAGGAAGTGGTGCTCCCCGCCCGCCGCGGGATCGACCTTCTTCAGCTTGATCCGGCCGCCCTGGGTGTGGTCGACCGTGCCGACGTGGGCGCCGTCCGAGCCGACAACCTCCATGTCGTCCGCGATGTCCGCGGCATGGGCGCCGGTCAGGCCCGACACGGCCGTCGCGGCGCGGCCGTCCTCGATGTCGACCTTCGTCGAGCGCAGCGTGTCGCGCACCGTCTCGACGCGGTCCGTCGCATCCTTGCGGATGCCGATCTCCTCGACGACGTGGGCCGACTTGGCGACGACCGCCTCCTCGCCGAACTCCTCCATCTCGATGGTGCGCTCCTTGAAGGGATCGACCGCAAAGGCCGTGGCCGACACCGGGATGTCGACGGTGCGGCGCTCGACCGACACGGTCTCGGCGTGGAGCGTGATGTCCTCGGACACCTGCCTCTCGACCACGTAGCTGTGGACCCGCACCTTGCCGCGGCTGACGGAGCGCTTGCCGATGTCGAGACGCTCCTCGACCACCTGGAGCACGTCGCCGACGGCCCCGGTCACGGCGCCCAGGGCGGCGTCCGATGTCGTCATCGCGGTGCGGTCCGTGACGGCGGCGCGGTCCACGACCGCGGTCGACAGGGCGGCCACGGGGGCGGCCGGCGACGGGGTCGTGTCGCGCGTCCCGGTGAAACCGGCCGTGCCCAGGGCACCCGCGCCGATCGCGCCGGCCCCGAGCGTGCCCGCGCCCGCCGTCAGGCCGGCAGCGTCGCCCGTCCAGCCCTCGCTGCGCCAGGACATTTCGCGCTCGTCGAGGTCCACCGAGCCGTGCTGCTCCAGGATGTCGACGACGCGGTCCATCTCGTCGTCCTCGACCCGGACCGACACCATCGTGCCGCCGCGCCGCAGGCTTTCCGCGTAGGTGGCATGGTCCTCGGTGCCGCCGAAGAGCTGCTCCAGCGAGCCCCAGAAGCCCTTGCCGGTGCCCTCCGCGGCGTCGGTGGCGGAGGTCGAGGTCGACCCGCTCGGCGGCAGGAGGGTGATGTCCCCCATGGGGACGCCGGACGACGTGAGCTGCGCGACCGCCTTGTCGGCGTCGGCGCGCGTGTCGAAGACGGCGGTGATGCTGTGCTTGGCCATGGTGAGACCTGCTGTTGGCTGCGGTGATGATCCGGCGGCGCCGAGCGGTGGACGGGACCATCGCTCACCGCCGAAGAACGGCCCGCGAGCGCGGCATCGCTTCGCCTCCGGACAGGGCGAGGGTCGCCGCTCGAAATTCCAGGCAGTCGAACCCTGCCGATACCATCGTGGGCGTGTCGGGCTGAAAAGCCAGATTCGCGACTCTATGTTCCGGAGGCCGCGAACTTTCTTTCCCGGGGCGCGCGTGTACTTTCGGGCCTGCGCTGCCGCGTTGCGGCCCATCTTCAGCCCTCACGGAGCCTCCCGCCTGGTCTCTCCCCCTCCACCGCTTATCCCCGCGGATGCGGGGATCCAGCGCAGGGAGGCGGCCGAAGGCCGACACTCTCAAGCGCTCCGCGCACCCGACGGTTGCAGATGAGGACCGGCCTTCGGCCGGACATATGGCGCTGGATCCCTGCCTTCGCGGGAATAAGCGGCGGAGGGGATGAGCGGCCGGGCGGGACGGGGTGGATGGGTGATGGAGAGGGCGGGCCGGGCCTCGCCCGCACTGGCCCCGGCTCCCGCGACCCGCTCAGTCGAGGAAGGGCTCGACCTCCTCGCGCCGGCCCACCAGGAAGGCGTCGGCCACGAGCTCGAAGGGCGCGGCGTCGACGTGGCTCGTCCCGGCGTCGAGCAGTTCGGCGAAGCGGGCGTAGATCCGGTCATACTCGTGCCGCGGCGCGTCCTCGACGGTCTCGCCGTCGACGTCGAGCCGTGTGCCGCCGCCGGTGAGGCGCAGCGCCGTGCCGTCGTCGAGGTCGACCGCGACGTCCCAGGTCTGGTCGCCGGTGTGGCGCCAGTCGAACTCGGCCGTCAGGGCGCCGCCCTCGACGAGGGCGGGGCTGGCGAAGGCGAGGCGGGCGGCGATCGGCATGGCGCGGTTGGCGGGCGTCAGCAGCCGCGCGTCGCGCACGAAGACCGGCGCCGGCACCACGCGTGTCAGGATGGATAGGGCGTTGATGCCGGGGTCGAAGACGCCGAAGCCCGCCGCCTCCCAGATCCAGTCCTGGCCGGGGTGCCAGCGCCGCACGTCCTCCGTCCAGGTGATGGCGAGGCGGCGCAGCTTGCGCCCCGCGAGCCGCGCCCGCAGGGCCTCGACGGCGGCGTTGTACTGCGAGTGCCATGTCGTGAAGATCACGCGCCCGGCTTCCTCGGCCCGCGCCGCGAGGTCGCGCAACTCGCCCACCGTCGGGGTCGGGGGCTTCTCCATCAGCACGTTCACGCCCGCGTCGAGCGCTTGGCGCACCAGCGCCGTGCGGGCCGCGGGCGGGGTGCAGACCGCCACGGCGTCGAGGCCGGGCAGGGCGGCGTAGAGTTCGGCGGCGTCCCGGAAGGTCGGCACGCCCGGCGCCGTGGCGCCGCTGCCGCTGACCAGGGCCGCGAGCTCGAAGCGCGGGTCGCGGGCGATCGACGGCAGGTGCTCGTCGCGCGCAATCTTGCCGATGCCGATCACGGCGATGCGATAGGGCGCCATCCCGTCTCCGTCCCCGGCCGGCCCTCAGCCCAGCGTTTCGCCGAACAGCTCGCGCATCGCGGCCCAGGAGCGGGCGTCGGCCTCGGGGCTGTAGCGGATGGCGTCGGGCATGTTGCGCCGGCCGGCGCCCTGGTTGGTGAAGCTGTGCACGGTGCGGCCGTAGAGGTGCATCTGCCAGTCGACGCCGGCGTCGCGCATCTCGCCCTCGAAGTCGGCGCGCTGCGCGGCGTCGATCATCGGGTCGTCGGCGCCGATGCACACCAGCACGCGGCCCTTGATGGACTTCGCATCCGTCCTCGGCGCTTCCGTGCCGAGGCCGCTGTGGAAGCCGACCACCGCCTTCACCTCGGCGCCGGAGCGCGCGAGTTCGAGCGCCATCGTGCCGCCGAAGCAGAAGCCGATGGCGGCCACGCGGGCGGGGTCGACCTCGGGCCGCGCCGTCAGCGCCCTCAGGGCGGAGGCGGAGCGGTCGCGGATGCGATCCGGAGCTTTTATCAGCCCGCCGACCATGCCGATGGCCGTCGGCAGGTCGTCGATGAGCTGGCCCTCGCCGTGGAGGTCGCAGGCCAGCGCCGCGAAGCCGAGTTCGGCGAGGCGCTTGGCCCGCGAGATCGCGTGCTCGCTCAGGCCGAAGGCTTCGGGGAACACCAGCACCGCGGCGCGGGTGCCCTCGCCCTCGGGGGCGAAGAACTCGCCCCGCATGGCGAGGCCGTCGGCCTCGTAGTTCAGCGTCTCATGCCGCATCGGGTGCCGGTCCTCGGGTGAGGCGCCGAGCAGGCTCGCGTTGGAAGGCCAACGTTTCGCCTGCTTGGCCTCCTGTTCAATCGCAGTCTTCGTGGGAAGAGCGCGTGGCGCCCTTTCGAAGCCCGCTCAGGCTTGCCCCAGCGCGCCGGCCGCGTCCAGTGCCGCCTTCAGCGACTTCTCGCGCTGCTCCGGCCCGTAGGCGATGCCCTCGGCGCGGACGACCTCGACGTCCTTGACGCCCATGAAGTTGAACACCGCCTTCAGCCAGGATTCCTGGTGCTCGACGGCCGCCGCCGGCGTGCCCTCGTACATGCCGCCGCGCGAGATGCCCAGGTAAGCGCGCTTGCCGTGCACCAGCCCCTCGGCGCCGGTCGCGGTGTAGCGGAAAGTCTGGCCCGCCACGAGGATGCGGTCGACCCAGGCCTTGAGCTGGCTCGGCACGGCGAAATTGTACATGGGGACGCCGAGTACGATCACGTCGGCGGCCTGGAACTCGGCCAGCGCCTTGCCGCCGAGCTCGACGTCCTCCTGCAAGGCCTGGTCGTGCTTCACGTCGGCGCTCTGCCCGGCCAGGTAGGCGCCCGACAGGTGGGAGATCGGGGCGGACGCGAGGTCGCGGTAGACGACCTCCGCGCCGGGGCTTTCGGCCTTCAGCCGCTCGACGATGGCCGCGGAGATCTGCCGGCTGACGGAGGCGTCTCCGAGGATGGACGAGTCGACGTGGAGGAGCTTCATGGCGGTGCCTCGTGGTTACAAGGGGTGACCAAGGCTGTATGAGTCACCCGTCGAAGGCGCGCAAGGAGGCACATCCGTGGAGCTTGATCACAGCGGTGTTACCGGCCGGCCCGCCCCGGCGCCGCGGCCCGCGGTCCATCCCGAACCGGTCTGCCGGGCCGTAGCGCCGGTGCTGGCCCGCGTGGGCGACAAGTGGAGCGTGCTGATCGTGCGCTCGCTCGGCGAGGGGCCCCAACGCTTCAACGGGCTGAAGCGCGCGGTGGCGGGCATCTCGCAGCGCATGCTGAGCCTGACGCTGCGGGGCCTGGAACGCGACGGCCTCGTGACCCGCACGGTCACGCCCTGCGTGCCGCCCCGCGTCGACTACGCCCTGACCGACCTCGGCCGCTCGCTGTGGGAGCCCGTCGAGGCGCTGGGCCTGTGGGCGCAGCGCCACCACGGCGAGATCGAGGCCGCGCAGCGCCGCTTCGACGGCGCCGGGCCTGCCGCAACGAACCGTTGACACCGGCCCCGTAACGCTCGACCTTCCCGCCGCCGGACAGAGATCCGGAGCACCGCGGCGAGGTGCCGGCGCCGCTGGGCGGGGCCGGATCCACGGCGCGCCGCAACATCATCACCGGGACCGCGCCACGCGAGCGCGGCCCGCGTCACGGAGGGACGCACGCCATGAGAACGATCCTGCTGGGGAGCATCGGCGCGCTGGCGCTGCTCGCCGCCGCGCCCGGTGCCCGCGCCGACGCGTTGGCCGACGCCAAAGCCCGCATCGCGGCCGCCACCGCCCGCGCGGCCCACTGGGACGGGCCGACCACCGGCCCGAAGGCGGTCGCCGGCAAGAGCGTGATTTACCTCGCGGGCGACATGCGCAACGGCGGCACCGAAGGCGTGTCGCGCGGCGTCGAGGAGGCCGCGAAGGCCATCGGCTGGACGCTGCGCATCCTCGACGGGCGCGGCGACATCTCGGCCCGCACGGCGGCGCTGAACCAGGCCATCGCGCTGAAGCCCGACGGCATCGTGGTGGGGGGCTTCGACGCGCTGGAGCAGAACGCCGCGCTGCAGGGCCTGAAGGAGGCTGGCATCCCCTACGTGGGCTGGCACGCCACGGTGGAGCCCGGCCCCGACGGCAAGACCGGCATGTTCGCCAACATCAACACCCGCATCGCCGACGTGGCGCAGACCGCCGCCGACCTCGCCATCGTGGATTCGGACGGGCATGCGGGCGTCGTGATCTTCGGCGACAGCAACTACGAGATGGCGATCGGCAAGGCCCGCATGATGGCGGCCGACGTCGCCAAGGTCCCCGGCTGCACCGTGCTGTCGCTGGAAGACTCGCCCATGACCGAGGCCTCGACTCGCATGCCGCAGCTCACCACCTCGCTGCTGCAGCGCTTCGGCGCCAAATGGACTTATTCGCTGGCCGTCAACGACCTTTACTACGACTTCATGGCGGCCTCGCTCGGGGCGGCGGGCCTGGGCGGCACGGACGCGCCGCACAACA
>CAXTFP010000109.1:0-8393 GCA_964243135.1 uncultured Lichenihabitans sp. | reverse complement strand
GAGCGTGCAGACCGGCGAACTCGGCAAGGACAGGCAGAAGCCGGGCAGCAACGGCGACGGCAATCGCCGTTATGGCGGGGCGGGCCAGGGGGGCACCGCGAACATCTTGATGGGGCGAAAGCGACTAGCGATCTACGACGCGCTGAACGAGTTCATGGACGCCCGCACGGTCGAGCGAGGCATGCAGACCGGCATCATCGAGGTGGCGCCCCTCGCCTTCATGCGCGGCCGCACCCTGTCCAACGCCGTGATCCTGCTCGACGAGGCGCAGAACACCACCTCCATGCAGATGAAGATGATGCTGACGCGCCTGGGCGAGGGCTCGCGCATGATCATCAACGGCGACCCGAGCCAGACCGACCTGCCGCCCGGCCAGAAGAGCGGCCTCACCGAGGCGATCGGGCTGCTGGCGGGCGTCGAGGGCATCGGCCACGTCAAGTTCCGCGACGGCGACGTGGTGCGCCACGACCTCGTGCGCCGCATCGTCCAGGCCTACGAGAAGGCCGGGCGCGAGGCCCGCGAGGCTCAGGAGGCCCGGGCGCAGAGCCGATGAACGTTTCGGTCGATCTCGCGGTCGAGGACCCGTCCTGGACGGCGCTCGGCGACCTGCAATCCTTGGCCGAGGGCGCCGTCGCGGCGGCCCTGGCCGAGGCCGGCGTCGCGCCCGCCGAGGGCGCCGAACTGTCCTGCCTCTTCTGCGATGACGACGCCATCCGGGCCCTGAACAAGAGGTGGCGGGGGAAGGACGGGCCCACCAACGTCCTGTCGTTCCCGGCGGCCGGCCCCGGCGCCGGGCTGATGCTCGGCGACATCGCCGTGGCCTACGGCACGGCCATGCGCGAGGCCGAGTCCGAGGGCAAGCGCCCCCGCGACCACGTCGCCCACCTCCTCATCCATGGCACGCTCCACCTCCTCGGCGAGGACCACGGCGGGGAAGCCGAGGCCGAGGCCATGGAGGCGCGCGAGGTCCGGGCCATGGCGCGGCTCGGCCTGCCCGATCCTTACGCGGGCTCCGTCCCGGCGGGCGGCGCGCCGTGAAGGAGAGCGAACGCGACGCCGCCGCCCGGCGCGCCAAGGCGGCCCCGGCGGCGGCCTCCGGCCCCGGGCTGTTCGACCGGCTGCGCTCCGTCTTCGGCCTCGGCGCGCCCTCCATCCGCGACGACATCGAGGATGCGCTCGAGGATTCCGGCTCCGACGCCGTCTTCTCGGCCCAGGAGCGGGCCATGATGCGCAACGTCCTCGGGCTGCACGAGGTGCGGGTCGAGGATATCATGGTGCCGCGCGCCGACATCATCGCGGTGGGCTCGGGGATGACGCTGGCCGAGGTGCTGGAAGTGTTCCGCGAAGCCGGTCATTCGCGCCTGCCCGTCCACGGCGACACGCTCGACGACCCGCGCGGCATGATCCACATCCGCGATTTCGTCGAGATCCTGGCGGCCGGCGCCACCACGGCCGACGGGGGGAAGTCGCTGGCGGCCGCCCTGGCGTCGCCCGTGAGCGGGGCCGACGTCACCCGCGCCGTGCTCTTCGCGCCCCCCTCCATGCAGGCCATCGACCTGCTCGTGAAGATGCAGGCGTCGCGCACTCACATGGCGCTGGTGATCGACGAATACGGCGGGACCGACGGCCTCGTGACCATCGAGGACATCGTCGAGATGATCGTCGGCGACATCGAGGACGAGCACGACGAGGAGGAGGCGCCGCTGATCGCGCCCGAGGCCGACGGCACCTTCCTGGCCGACGGCCGCGCGGCGCTCGACGACGTGTCGGCCGCGGTCGGGGTCGACCTCACGCTCGGCGACGACGCCGAGGAGATCGACACGATCGGCGGCCTCGTCACGATGCTGTGCGGGCACCTGCCGCAACGCGGCGAGGTGGTGACGGGCCACCCCGACTTCGAGTTCGAGATCCTCGACGCCGACCCGCGCCGCGTGAAGCGCCTGCGCGTCCGCCCGCTCGGCCGGGCCGGCGAGGCGGCGGCCGAGCCCGGACCCGCCCCGGTCGCCGAGGAAGCAGCATCCCCGCCCCGCCCGGACCCGGCCTGACGCGCGCCGCCCATCCGAGTTTCGACGGGGCTCGCCCCGCGGCGGATTCGGGAGCAGAGCCTGACCGCCGGAGGCGAAGCCCTCCGCCCACCATCGGGAGCCACGGCAGAAGGCCGCCATGTCCATGCAACGCGCCGCCCTCCGATCCGGCGTCCGGGTCGCCGCCCCTCCGCTCGGCCATCGCGTCGTGCTGGCTTCCGGCTGGGCGCGGCGGGGGATCGCGCCCCTGGCGGGAGCCTGCGGGGCGCTCGCCATGGCGCCGGTCGGGCTCTTCCCCGCCATGGCGCTGTCCCTCACCGTGGCGGTGTGGCTGATCGACGGCGCCGAGCGCTCGACGCTCAGTCGCTCCGGCCGGCGGCGCCACCTCGCGCCCACGCTGCGCTGCGCCTTCGGGGCGGGCTGGTGGTGGGGGTTCGGCTATTTCACCGCCGGGCTCTACTGGCTCGGGGCCGCCTTCCTGGTCGAGCCCGACAAGACCGCCTGGCTGATGCCGCTGGGCGTGGTGGCGCTGCCGGCCGTGCTGGCGGTCTACCCAGGGCTGGCCTTCGCGGCGGCCCGCGCCGCCTGGATGCCGGGCGCGGGCCGCGTGATGGTGCTGGCCCTGGCGCTCTTCGCGGCCGAACAGCTCCGCGGCCTGCTCTTCACCGGATTCCCGTGGAACGACCTCGGCATGGCGCTCGGCACGAACCTCGTGCTGGCGCAGGCGGGCTTCGCGGTCGGCCTGCCCGGGCTCACGGCCCTGGCGGTGCTGATCTTCGCGGCCCCCGCCACTCTGGCCGACCGGCGCGAGCCCGGCCCGGACGGCGCGCCCGGACGCCCAAGCCTCCTGCCGACCGTGCTGGCGCTCCTCGCTCTGGCGGGGCTCGCGGGCTTCGGCGCCCTGCGGCTCGGCGGGGGCCACGTCGGCGCCGTGCCGGGGGTGAAGCTGCGCATCATGCAGCCCGACGTCTTCGGCGACGGCCAGTTCACCTACGAGAACCGGAAATCTCTGCTCAAGACCTACCTGGCCCTGTCCGACCGCGCCACCTCGGAGGAGCGGGGCGGGCTCGCCGACGTCACCCACCTCGTCTGGCCCGAGAGCCCGTTCCCGTTCATCCTGTCGCGCGACCCCGACGCGCTCGACGCCATCGCCCGCGCTCTGCCCGGGGACGGCGTGCTGGTGACGGGGGCGGCGCGGGTCGACGGCACGCCGGGGTCGGCGTCAAACCCACCGCGCTACTACAATTCTATCCAAGTCGTCGGCCACGACGGGGTGGTGGGCGACACCTACGACAAGGTGCACCTCGTCCCCTTCGGCGAATACACGCCCTTCATGGCCGTCATGGAGCGCCTGGGCATCTCGCAGTTCGTGCCGATCCCCGGCGGCTTCACGCCGGGGCCGCGCCACCGCCTCCTGCGCGTCCCGGGCCTGCCGCCGGTCGTGCCGGCCGTGTGCTACGAGGCCATCTTCTCGGGCGCCGTCGTGCCGCCGGGCGACGAGGGGATGGAGCAGGGCGTCATCCTCAACGTGTCGGACGACGGCTGGTTCGGCCGCACCGCCGGCCCCTACCAGCACCTCGCCCAGGCGCGGTTGCGGGCCATCGAGCAAGGTTTGCCGCTGATCCGCGCCGCCAATACCGGAGTCTCGGCGATCGTGGACCCTTACGGGCGGATCCTCGAAGAGTTGCCGCTCGGCGAAGCCGGAGTTTTGGATGGTTTTCTGCCGAAAAGCATCGCTCCGACGCTTTTCTCTGAGACCGAAAGGTTCATCACTCCGGTCCTCGTCGGTCTGTTGTTGACCGGCATTTTCCTCATGCGGTACCGAGTCGGACGGCGGCGCACGCGAAGCTTGAGAGATTCGTCCGCGCACCCTTAACCCGGCACGACCGGCGCGGCCCGACGGCCACGGCGACTCTCTGCCCGCGAATGGTGGCCCACTTGTCCGGAGAGCAACCCGTGAAGAAGTCGCCCAATCCCATCGACAAGCACGTCGGAAGCCGGGTCCGCATGCGCCGTGTCCTGATCGGGATGAGCCAGGAGCGCCTCGGGGGCGCGCTGGGGCTGACCTTCCAGCAGGTGCAGAAATACGAGAAGGGCACGAACCGCATCGGGGCCAGCCGGCTGCAGCAGATCGCCGGCGTGCTCAGCGTGCCGCCCGCCTTCTTCTTCGAGGACATGCCGAACTCGGACAACGCCGCCGAGGCCGGCTTCGCCGAGGAGGGCGGGGGTTCCGTGGTGGACTTCCTGTCGACAGCCGAGGGGCTGACGCTGAACAAGGCCTTCGTCCGCATCAAGGAGGCCCGCATCCGCAAAAGGATCATCGACCTCGTCACCGCCCTGGCGGACGGCGACGACACCCCGGCCCCCGAGGCCGACGAGGAGCCGGCCGAGCACCACGCCGCACCCTGACGCTCCTCGGCAACCCGCTCGGAGGCGTGGCCGTCACGCCACTGTCGTTCTGTTTACCGAACGAAACAGCCATTTTGGCTTGACCAAACGAACGCGCGCGTCTTAACACGCCCCATCGAAGCTCTTCGAGCGCCTGACAGGGTCGCTGCTCCGGCCGTCCCGTCCTCCGTTCGACCCACGATTGGGAGGCGCGGCGTGGCCCGTCCGAACTACCTGTTCACCAGCGAATCAGTCTCCGAAGGCCATCCCGACAAGGTCTGCGACCGCATCTCGGACGAGGTGGTCGACCTGTTCTTCCGCGAAGGCGCCCAAGCCGGGCTCGATCCCTACCAGATCCGCGTCGCCTGCGAGACGCTCGCGACCACGAACCGGGTGGTCATCGCCGGCGAGGTCCGCGGCCCCGCCATCGCGCCCAAGGCCATCGAGGCCGCGGCCCGCGCCGCCATCCGCGATATCGGCTACGAGCAGGACGGCTTCCACCACGAGAACGCCAGGGTCGAGATCCTGCTGCACGCGCAGTCGGCCGACATCGCGGTCGGCGTCGACCAGGCCGGCAACAAGGAAGAGGGCGCCGGCGACCAGGGCATCATGTTCGGCTACGCCTGCAAGGAAACGCCGGAGCTGATGCCGGCGCCGATCTACTACGCGCACCGCATCCTGCACGGGCTGTCGGACGCGCGCCGCTCGGGCGCCGAGACGCGCCTGGGCCCCGACGCCAAGAGCCAGGTCACGGTGCGCTACGAGGGCGGCGTGCCGGTCGGCGTCACGCAGATCGTGCTGTCGCACCAGCACGTCGACGAGCACCTCACCTCGAGCGACATCCGCGCCTTGGCCGAGCCCTACATCCGCGAAGCGCTGCCCGAGGGCTTCATCGGTCCCGACACCGCGTGGCACGTCAACCCGACCGGCAAGTTCTTCATCGGCGGGCCGGACGGCGACTGCGGCCTCACGGGCCGCAAGATCATCGTGGACACCTACGGCGGGGCCGCGCCCCACGGCGGCGGCGCCTTCTCGGGCAAGGACCCCACCAAGGTCGACCGGTCGGCCGCCTATGCGGCCCGCTATCTCGCCAAGAACGTGGTGGCGGCGGGCCTCGCCGAGCGCTGCACGCTCCAGCTTTCCTACGCGATCGGCGTCGCCGAGCCCCTGTCGATCTACGCCGACCTGCACGGCACGGGCGAGGTCGACGCCGCGAAGCTGGAGACGGTTCTGATACAGGTGATGCGCCTGTCGCCGCGCGGCATCCGCGAGCACCTGAAGCTGAACCGGCCGATCTACGCCCGCACCTCGGCCTACGGCCACTTCGGCCGCGCGCCGGAGGCGGACGGCGGCTTCTCGTGGGAGAACACGGACCTCGCCGAAACCCTGCGTGGCCACTTCAACTGAGACGGAGGCGCCGGGCCACCGTTCCGGCGTCCTGCACGGGCGCCGGGCCGGCCGGCCCCTGCGGCAGGAGCAGCGCGCCCGCATGGCGCGCGACCTGCCGGCGCTGGAGATCGATCTGCCGGCGCTCGGCGACCCCCGGGCGCTGTTCCAGGGCCCGGTCGCGGCTCTCAGGCTGGAGGTGGGGTTCGGCGGCGGCGAACACCTCGCCCACGAGGCCGCCCGCTTGCCCCGGACGGGCTTCATCGGCTGCGAGCCCTTCCTCAACGGCGTCGCCCGCATGGTCGAGCGGGTCGAGGCGCTCGATCTCGGCAACGTGCGCCTCCACGCGGGCGACGCCGGCGAGCTCCTCGACGCCCTGCCGGCCGGGTGCCTCGACGGCGCGGACGTCTTCTATCCCGACCCCTGGCCCAAGCGCCGCCAGCGCAAGCGCCGGTTCCTGGGCGACGCCAACCTCGCCCGCCTCGCCCGCGCGCTGAAGCCCGGCGCGGCCCTGCGCTTCGCCACCGACATCGACGACTACGCGGGCTGGGTGCTGGCGCGGATCCTGCGCTCGGACGGCTTCGCCTGGCGCGCGCGGCACGCCGACGACTGGCGCCGCCCCTGGGACGGCTGGCCCTCGACGCGCTACGAGCAGAAGGCCCTGCGCGAGGGGCGGCCGCCGGCCTATCTCACCTTCGTCCGGCGCTGAAGCGCGGGCCGCAGCTTCACTTCTTCTCCAGCAGGAGCTGGCCCTTCGACTGGATCATGCTCTGCGCCTTCTGGGCCAGGACGGCCAGCACCCACGGGAGCTCGACCGCCAGCATGACGTGGTCCTCGGCCACGTCGATCCGGCCCGACACCGTTTGGCCGATGGCGCTGACCCGGAAGTCGAGGTGGGGCCCGGTCCAGCGGTCCTCCAGCACGGCGAACTTGCCGGCATATTGCTGCTTGAGCTGCTCGATCCCGGTCTGCAGCCGGCGCTGGGCCTCGACGGCGCCGAGCTGGTGCGGGATGGAGACGACGAGCGGCTTGGTCATGGGGCGATCCCGGAGGGTGGCGGACGCGGCCACATATAGGCGGGCCCGCCGCCCATTCACACCGCGGCGCCCGCCCACCGCCGGCGCTGATCGGCTATGCGATATCGCACGCCCGGCGAAGGAATCCCCTCAGGCCACCTGCAGCGGTTCGGCACAGGCGAAGCGGCGCCGCAGGTCGTCGTCGCGCCGCATCAGCCGCCGCAGGAGGTCGTGGGCCGCCCGGCCGTCGAGGCCCCGCCGGTCGAGGTCGTCGATGAGCCGGAGCTGCTGCTCGATGAGGAAGCGGAGGTTGCCGATCTCGCGGCCCAGAGTGCCGTCGTCGCCCGTGCTTCGCATGATGCGGCCCCGAAAGGAACGAATGCCGCTCAATCTGTCCGCAAAGCCTTAAGGACGGTTGCCCGGCGGCACCGCCGGGGCATCCCCCGACGGGACGCCCAAACGACTATCCAGAGCGGATCATGGCGCGGATGCGCTGGGCCAGCGCGTCCACCGCGAAGGGCTTGGTCATCATCTGCATGTCGGGGTCGAGGTGGCCGCTGCCGAAGGCGGCGTTCTCGGCATAGCCCGTGATGAACAGCACGCGCAGCTCGGGCCGCGCCTGCCGAGCCTGGTCGGCGAGCTGGCGCCCGTTCATGCCGGGCAGCCCGACGTCGGTGACGAGGAGGTCGATGCGGCGGCGGGTCTGCAGCAGCGCCAGGCCGGAAGGACCGTCGGGGGCTTCGAGCGCCGTGTAGCCGAGGTCCTGGAGCACTTCGAGCACGAGGTCGCGCACCGTCACGTCGTCCTCGACCACCAGCACGGTGTCGCCCTCGTCGGCGCGGGGCGCGGCCCCCCCGGCCTCCGGCGCCGCGGTGTCCTCGGTGCCCAGGAAGCGCGGCAGGAAGATCTTGACGCTCGTGCCCTGCCCGGGCTCCGAATAGATCTTGATGTGGCCGTCCGACTGCTTGACGAAACCGTAGATCATCGACAGGCCCAGGCCCGTGCCCTGGCCGATCGGCTTCGTGGTGAAGAACGGGTCGAAGGCCCGCGCCATCACGTCGGCCGGCATGCCGGTGCCCGTGTCGCTCACCGACAGCGTCACGTAGAGGCCGGGCGCGACGCCGGGCTCGCGCGCCACGTAGCTCTCGTCCAGCACCGCATTGGCGGTCTCGATCGTCAGGCGCCCGCCGTCCGGCATGGCGTCCCGCGCGTTGATGGCCAGGTTGAGCAGGGCGTTTTCGAGCTGATGGGGGTCGCACAGCGTCGGCCACAGCCCCGCGGCCCCGACGCTGCGGAACACGATGCTTTCGCCGATGGTCCGGCGCAGCAGCTCCTCCATCGAGGCCACGAGGGCGTTGGCGTCCACCGCCTTGGCTTCGAGCGGCTGGCGGCGCGAGAAGGCGAGCAGGCGGTGGGTGAGGGCGGCGGCGCGGTTGGCCGAGGCCATGGCGAGCTCGGCGTAGCGCTCCAGCGCGTCGGTCCGCCCCTGGGCCAGCCGCTTCTGCATCAGGGCCAGCGAGCCGATGATGCCGGTGAGCAGGTTGTTGAAGTCGTGCGCGATGCCGCCCGTGAGCTGGCC
>CAXTFP010000108.1:0-8397 GCA_964243135.1 uncultured Lichenihabitans sp. | reverse complement strand
GTCGAGCGCCGCGCCGGGCGCGAGCCGCAGCACGATCAGCCGGGGGATCGGCAGGTCGCCGAGGTCGAGCCCGCTGCCGAGCCAGGGCTCGAGCAGCTTCGCGGCTTCCCCCTCGCCCAGCGGCTCGGCCGAGGCCACGCCAGGCGCGGCGCGGGCGAGGGCGGCCGCGCGGGCGACGTCGGCCCCCATGTCGCGGCCCGGCACCGGCCGGAGCTGCACCGTCATCTCGCGTGACACCGCGTCCTGCCAGTCGCGCGACGTGCCGGCCACCAGCACGGCGGCCCCGGCCGCGAGCGAAGCCAGGAACGTCATGATGGCCACCACCGTCACCAGCGCCCGCCCCGCGATCGTGGCGGCCGGCACCAGCGGCACGTCGCGCCGATGCCCGCCCGCGCCGGCCGGGGGGCGGGGGGCTGGCTCCGCGGCGTCACTCATAGATGTAGAGCCGACGATCGCCGAGCACGAGGCGGCGGACCTGGCTGAACTGGTCCATCAGGGCGAGGTCGTGGGTGGCGATCACCACGGACGTGCCGGACCGGTGCAGCTCCATGAACAGCCGCAGCAGCCGGCGCGCCAGCGACGGGTCGACGTTGCCGGTGGGCTCGTCGGCGAGCAGAAGCTCGGGCCGGCCGATCAGGGCGCGGGCGATGGCCGCGCGCTGCTTCTCGCCGCCCGACAGCACCTGCGGGTTGGCGTGCATGCGCTCGCCGAGCCCCACCCAGTGCAGCAGCTCGACGACCTCGGCCCGGTAGGTCGCCTCCTCGCGCCCCTGTACGCGTAGCGGCAGCGCCACGTTCTCGTAGGTCGTGAGGTGGTCCAGCAGGCGGAAGTCCTGGAACACCACGCCGATGCGGCGGCGCAGGCCCGTGACGGCGTCCTTGTCGAGCGTCGCGGCGTCACGGCCGAACAGGGTGATGAGGCCGCGCGTGGGTTTCAACGACAGCAGCATCAGCCGCAGCAGTGTCGTCTTGCCGGCGCCCGACGGCCCGGTGAGGAACTGGAAGCTTTGGGGCGCGATGGTGAACGACAGGTCCTTGAGGATCTCGGCCCCAATGTCGTAGCGCAAACCGACGTTCTCGAAGCGGACCAACCCGTTCTCCGACCCTGCATCCCGCCGACCCGTCTTCCTAGCACGCCCCGCGTAACCGCGCCTTAACCACGATCGCGCTTTGCTGGGGATGCGGGCGCGACGCCGCGCCCCAACCCCTCCATCACCCGCGGCGACCCATGCTGATCCGGTGCCCGACCTGCGCGAGCGGCTACGAGCTCGCGCCCGAACTGCTGACGGAGGGGCGCGTCCTGCGCTGCGCCCATTGCCGCGACGCCTGGGTGCCCGATGCCGGCCGCGATGCCGCGCCGTCCCCCCCGGCGGGACCCGAGATCGTGGCCGAGGCGCGCTTTCACCGGCGGGCCGGCCCGCCGCCCGTACCCGCGCGCGCCGCACGGCTGCGGTTCCCCGTCCGGTTCCGCTTCCCGGCCGCCTGGGCCGCGAACCTCGCGGCCTCGGCCCTGGCGGTGGCGCTCGTCGGCGGCGGCATGGCGGCCGTGGCCGGCAAGGCGCGGCTCGTCGCCGCTTTCCCGCCGAGCGAGGCGGTCTTCGCCGCGCTCGGCCTGCCGGTGAACCTCGACGGCCTCCGGCTCGGCGAGATCCGATCGACGGTCGAGACCGGCGACGGGGGTGCCACGCTGACGCTCGAAGGCCACATCACCAACCTGAGGTCGGACGCGACGCCGGTCCCGATGCTGCGCATCGCGGTGCGCGACAAGAGCCGGCGCGAGCTCTATTACTGGACCGCGCCCGCGCCGAAAGCCCAGCTCGCCGTGGGGGAGACGGTCCTGTTCCGCAACCGGTTGTCGGCTCCGCCGCGCGACGGCCAGGACCTCGCGGTCAGCTTCGCCGAGCCCACGGCCGGGCGGCGCCGCGTGGCCGAGGTGCTGCCGGGCGACAGGTGAACCCGTGATCTCCACCGATACGCCGCCGACGATCCGCACGCTCTTCGACGAGGGCAGCATCGCGGCCCGCACCCGCGAGATGGCCGCGGAGATCGCCGCCGCCGACCCCCGCGACCTCCTGGCCGTGGCGGTGCTCAAGGGCTCGTTCATGTTCGCCGCCGACCTGCTGCGGGCGATGCACGGCGCGGGCCTCACCCCGCAGGTGGAGTTCGTCCACCTGTCGAGCTACGGCGCCGGCACGGAGTCGTCCGGCCGCGTGACGGTGGTGCGCGACATCGATTCCGACGTCGCGGGGCGCGACGTGCTGCTCGTCGACGACATCCTGGAGTCCGGCCGCACCCTGGGCTTCGCCCGCGATCTCCTGCTCGGGCGCGGCGCCCGGCGCGTCCTCGTGGCCGTGATGCTGGAGAAGCCCGGCAAGCGGGCCGTGCCCATGGACGCCGATTTCGTCGGCTTCACCTGCCCGGACCTCTTCGTCGTCGGCTACGGCATGGACGCTGCCCACCGCTTCCGCCAACTGCCCTTCATCGGCGTCGTCGAGGGCTGACGCGGTTTTCCATCTGAATGCCCACTCTCACCGCTTTTCCCCGCGCATGCGGGGACCCAGCGCCAGGAGGCGGCCGAAGGCCGACAGTCTCTGCTGCGCTCCGTATGCCAATGGGTTGCGGAGAAGGGACCGGCCTTCGGCCGGGCATTTCGCGCTGGATCCCCGCGTGCCAGGCCGTGTGGAAACGCCATCTGGCTTGCACGCGCGATGGCGAGGGCAGCCGGGAAAGGGACGACGTTCCGGCTTGGAGCGCGGTCGCGCTTCGGTGTGACGGTGGATCGCGTGGTGCCGCCGGCCCTGTGGGACCGTCTCTGGGCGTCTGGGGCAGGCTTGGTGGCTCAGGCGGGCCGGGGCTGCAGGGCCGCTAGGAGGTCCGCGACGCCCAGGATCGTGACCGTGCGCTTCATGTCCAAGCCCAGCACCGTGAGGGCGAGCTCGGCCTTGGCCTTCTTGAGGCCCCTCACCAGAAAGCGGGGCGTCCCCATCAGGCCCTTCATCGTGCCGAACGGGTGCTCGGCCAGTGCGCGCCGTCGCTTCATCAGCGTCGGGTCGTCGAGGGTGCGCCGATGCATGGCTTGGCGCGCCTCCTCGTCCAGGCTGCGGGTGACGATGCGCCGCTCGGCCCGGGTGCACTGAGCCTTCAGGGGGCAGCCCGCGCAGGCTTCGGTCGCGTAGCGCTTCTGGCGGTGCGTGTTGCAGGTGTCGCGGTGCTTCAGCGTGGCCCCGGCCGGGCAGGTCCAACTGTCGCTCGCCGCATCGTAGGTGAAGGCGTCGCGGCTGAAGAGGTGTGCGCCCGCGGTGTTGACCGTTTTGGGGCGCGGCACCGCGGCCGTGATGCCGGCCTCGGCGCAGGCCGCGCCCTGCGCGCCGTTGGAGTAGCCCGCATCCGCCACCACGGTCAGCTGCTCGGCGTCGAGCTCGGCCCGGGCCTGCAGAGCCATGGGCTGCAACTGGCACTGGTCGTTGGCCTCGTCGACGAGGTCGAAGGCCGCGATCAACCCGTGCTGGGCGTCCACCGCGATCTGGGCGTTGTAGGCCACCTGGTGGCCGTGCCGGGCCGTGCGCATCAGCCGGGCGTCGGGCTCGCTCGTCACCTTCTGGCTCAGCCCCTCCTTCGCCAGGGCTTCGGCCTGCGCCCGCACCTCGGCCTGCCGTCGCCGCAGCGCGTCCAGCGCCTCGGCCACCGCGGCCGGCCCGGGCGGTGCCGTCTCGGCCCCAGCCTCGGCGCGGTCGGCCTCGTCCATCCCGCTCAGGTACTGGGCGATCTTGCGGTCGAGCCCGTCCAGCGTCTTCTTCAGGCTCTTGGGCGTGATCACCGCCTTGCGGCTCGCCACGGCTTCCAGCTTCATGCCGTCCACCGCCACGAGCGCGCCGCCCATCAGCTGGCGGCCCCGGCAAAACCGCACAAAGGCCCGGCACACGCCCACGATCGCGGCGGGGTGGTCCTTGCGGAAGTCCGCGATGGTCTTGAACGAGGGCGACAGATGGCCGATCAGCCACAGCACCTCGATGTTGCGCACGGCTTCGCGCTCCAGGCGGCGGCTGGATCGGATCTGGTTCAGGTAGCCGTAGATGTAGAGCTTGAGCAGGTCGCCCGGCCGGTAGCCGGGCCGGCCCGTGGCGGCCGGCGACACCTGGGTGAACGACAAAGCCGCCAAGTCCAGCATGTCCACGAAGGCGTCGATCACCCGCACGGGGTGCGCGGCCCCGACCGCGTCGTCGAGCCGGGGCGGAAACAGGCTGCTCTGGTGGCGCGACACGCCCTCGATGTGACCCATGCCCACAGCCCCCACCGCCGACCCTCAGAGCCATTGGATCCCACACCAGCGCAGATGAAAACCGAAATCAGGATTTTCACACAGGCTGCTCCGCGGGGAGGAGCGGCGGTTGGGGCGATCCGAAGCCGGAAACCGCGTCACCCGTTGCGCAGGGCGATCGACAGGTCGAGCAGGAAGGCGAAGGCCGCCGCCAGCGCCCAGGGGATGAGCAGGAGTCCGGCGCGGCGGTCGACGGCGGCGAAGCGCCAGCCCGTCACCGGCACCAGACCCGCGAGGGCTGCGGCGGCCGCCAGGGCGACGGTGGGATGTCGGCCGGCGAAAAACAGCCAGCACCACGCGACGTCGAGGCCCAGCGCGAGGAGGAACAGCCGAATGGCGCTCGGCCGATCGGGCAGGTAGTCGGGCCGGGACAGCACCCGGAAGAAGGCCCAGGCGAGCGTGGCGGCGATGACCAGGGAGGTCGCTGCCACCAGCGCGGGCGAAGGCGAGAAGGTCGGCCTGATCAGGCCCGCATACCAGCGCTGACCGAAGGCCGCGAGCGACAATTGGCACGCCGTCGCCGCGGATACGGCAGCGACTGATGCCGCGGCATGCCGAGCCCTTCGGCCCCGGCCGGCGCCGCGGCTGCCGATCAGTGGCCGGCCTGCTTCTTCAGCGCATCGATGCGCTTCGAGGCCTCGGCCTTGGTGAGGCCATCCTCGTAGCCCTCGCCCTCCTTCACCTCTTCCGACAGGGTCTTGAGATAGGAGGCCTGGGCGCCGGTCATGGGCTCGCCGCCGGTCGTCCAGTCCTTCGGGTCCTTGACGGCATTGGAGCCGGGATGCTCGTCGAGCTTCGGGTTGTGTTCTGTGTCGTCCGCCATGGTGGGGCCTCGTACGTTCATGGAATGTTCGCATCGACAATGCGGGCGGCCCGGCTTCGGTTCCGGGCAGCGGCATCCCGTTCGGGACGGCGTCAGCCGCGCGGCAGGCGGTCCAGCGCGGCGAAGACGCTCGCGGCGTCCTTGCTGAGGTGCTTGGCCTCGTCGAGGCTGACGAAGTCCGCCGCCGTGTGGACGCCCGACGCGGAGCCGACGAAGATGCGCATGCCCTGGGCCGTCATCACGGCGTCGCCCCGCTGCAGCGTGGCGTCTTCAAGGATCGGCACCACCGCGGGCTTGCTCGGCCCTTGCGAGGCCACGAGCGTCGGCCTGTCCGGCCGCATCCGCACCACCGTCAGCGGCCGGGCCCGCTCGGTCCGGATGCGGCGTTCGGCTGGGTCGGACCCGCGCGTGGGGGATCGCAACATCGGCGATTGGGCCGACGCACCCCCGAGGACGGCGGAGAAGAACTCGTGCAGGCCGGAGTCGTCCCTCGCCGCGGCGCCCTCCACGGCCGCCAGCACCGCGACGGCGGCGAGGCCGAAGCGCGCGCAGCGGCGCAATGCGCCGGGATCGAACGATGGCGTCATATCAGAACCTCGGATCGGGAGGGCGCCGCCCGCGCAGTGCGACGTCGCAGGCTCAACGTCCGCCGGGCCGATCGGTTTCCGGCCCCGGCCCTGGCTTCCGAGGCGGAAGGTCGTGCCCTATGGTGCGGCCGCCGAGGCCGTCCCGGCCATCCCGCCCGCCGCTCGACCCGGGCCCGGGCTTCCAACGTTGAGGGCTTGATGATCAGAGAGCTTTCCCCCGTGCGCAGGCTCCCGCGGAGCGCCTGGATCGGACCGCTGGCCCTCGCCGGCGCCGCGATCCCGGCGCTGTCGGCCGTGGCCGCGCCGGCGACGCCGGAGGAGGCGGCGCGGTTGACGGCGCTGTTCGAGCGTTATGTCGGCCACCCGGCGCCGGGCGAGCCGAGCAGCGTGACGGTGGCGCCGCGGGGCGAGGACTACGCCGTGACCCTCGACCTCAAGCGCGCCACGGCGGGCCTGGCCTCGCTCGGCTTCACGCTCGACCCTTACACCAGCGCGATGACGCTGACGCCGCTTCCCGACGGCACCTGGAAGGTGACGAGCCACGACGGGCCGCCGCTGGTGCTCCACGCCGGAGCCCAGACCGTCAGCTCGGCCTCCGCCACGGCGGCGTTCGAGGGCGTCTTCGACCCGAAGCTGCGCGCCTTCTCCAGCCTCAAGAACGAGCAGACCGGCTACACCTACGCCCAGATGACGCCGACCAGCGTCCAGAACCGCCGCGCCGATCGGATCGAGATCAAGGGCATCGGCGTGGCCGCGGAGGGCGGCACGGTGTCGACCGGCATCCATTCCGCCCTCACGGGCACGGCGGGCGACGTGACCTTCAAGCCCGCGACCGCCGATCCCGCCCCCGGCGACCCGCCCGCGGCGGCGCCCCAGCCCGGGACGGCGCTGAGCTACACGAGCCCGACCGGCACCCTGGACGTGTCGCTCGAACGCGCCCGCATCGACGGCCTCCTCGACCTGTGGGCCTTCTTCGTGGCGCATCCCACCCACGACAGCATCGCGTCCGCGCAGGACGAGCTGAAGGCACTGCTGCGCGGTGGCCTGCCATTTCTCGACGGCGTGAGGGAGGCGGCGGCCTTCGACACCGTGTCCGTGACGACGCCGGTCGGCGCCGTGTCGATGAAGTCGTTCGCCAGCGGCCTCGACCTCGCCGGCCTCGCGGCCACCGGCAAGGCCACCGGCGCGCTGTCCATGAACGATCTCGTGATCCCGTCCGGTCAGCTCCCGGTCTGGTCGGCCGGCCTCGTGCCGACGGGGCTCGACCTCCACGTCGCGGTCGACGGGTTCCACGCCGCCGAGGCGGCGGTCAAGGCCGTCGATGACCTCGACCTCCGGCACGAGGTCGTCATCACCCCGGAGCAGAAGGATGCGGTGGGCCACGTCTTCTGGCCGGGCGGCGGCACCGTCGCGCTGCTGCCGAGCCGGCTGATCACGAAGGTGCTCGATCTCCGCGTGGAGGGGCAGGCCACGATGGGCGCGACGCCGGGCGGGCGCCTCACGGTCAGGGGCAAGGGGCTCGATGCCGAGATTGCGGCGCTCCAGGCGCAGGCCGGCACCGATCCCGCGGCCGGGCAGGTGCTGGGCCCGCTGGTGCTGGCCAAGAACCTCGCCAAACCCGACCCCGACGGCGGCCTCCTGTGGGTGATCGAGTTCGGCGACGGTCCGGTGAAGATCAACGGGGCGACGCTGCAATAGGGCTCTTGCCGGTCGCCCGGACGGCGCCGCTGCGACATCTCGGGCGTGATCCGGGACCGGGCGGCCGGACCTTCGATGGGTTCCGGCCGTTGGTGAGGTCCACGGAGACCACCACCATGTTCATGCGAATCGACAAGCTCCAGGCCGAACTCCCGGCCCCGAAGAAGGCCGATCCCAATGCCGGCGCGGCCCTGCAGGAGCTGCTGGGCGGCAAGTACGGTGAGATGTCCACGCTCGGGAACTACATGTTCCAAAGCTTCAACTTCCGTTCGAAGTCGAAGCTGCAGCCCTTCTACCAGCTCGTCGCCTCCATCACGGCCGAGGAACTCGGTCACGTCGAGCTCGTGTCCAACGGCGTCGCCATGCTCAACAACGGCCCCGATGGTCAGGGCCTGGACAAGCACGGCGGCGACGTCTCCAAGGCGCCCTTCGCCGACATGAAGGACATCCGCTCGGCGAGCTCGTTCCTGTCGAACGGCGGCGGTGCCATGCCGGCCAACGCCAACGGCGTGTCATGGAACATGGATTTCGTCACCACCACGGGCAACGTCGTGGTCGACCTGCTGCACAACTTCCACCTGGAATGCGGCGCCCGCATCCACAAGCTGCGCGTGTACGAGACCATGACGGAAGCGACGGGCCGCGAGGTCTGCGGCTATCTTCTGGTGCGCGGCTCGGTCCACGCCCACGCCTACGCGCTGGCCCTGAAGCAGATCACCGGCGTGGCGATCGAGAAGATGCTGCCGACCCCTAACATCGACCTCAGCAAGATCCCTGAGTGCCAGAAGTACCTCGACGAGGGCTCGCATCGCCGGCTCTATACGTGGAGCCCGAGCGACTACAAGAACATGCGCGGCATCTGGGGCAACGGCGAGATGGCGCTGCCCGGCGACCCGCCGGGCGAGGTCGCGGGGATCGACGGTCTGCCTGACGGCGGCAAGATGCACGATCTGGGCGGCGTCGCGTCGGCCT
>CAXTFP010000107.1:0-8520 GCA_964243135.1 uncultured Lichenihabitans sp. | reverse complement strand
ATCTTGGCCAGGGCGGAAGCGAAGTCGGTCCGGCCCGCGGCGCGCGCCGACAGGGGGGCATCGGGCTGATCGGGATGGCCGACCTCGGCATAGAGCCCGGCCGTGGCCAGCACCACGAAGCCGCCGGCCGCGATGGCCGTGGCGATCCTGCGGCGGGCTGGCCCGGCCGAGACGCCCGGACGCTCGGCGGCCTGGAGCAGGCGGCGCCCCAGTTCGGCCCGCGTGGCCTCGACGTCGGCGGGGCGCAGGATGCCGCGGTCGACGTCGGCGTCGAGTTCGATCAGTTGCTGGCGGTAGAAGGCCACGTCCGTCGTGCCCGCGGCGCCGCTCCGCCGCGGCCGCAGCATGGGCCAGCACACGCAGAGCACCGCGGCGGCGGTCATGAAGGCGAAGGCTACCCAGACCATGCCGCCCTTCTAACGCGTCCCCGCCGGGGCGGGAACGCCAAAGGTGACGCGGCGTTCAAGAGGTCACATGCCAGGAGCCGTCGGCGTCGCGGCAGCCCGTCCCGTGGCCCGTCTGCGGCCGGCCCGCGAAGAAGATCGTCGCCGTGAAGCTGCGGCATTCGGCCGCCGTGCCGTCGGCCGGCGCGTTCGGGCCCGGCACGACGTAGCCGAAGACGCCCCGCTCGCCCTTCCAGGTGCGTCGCTCGCCCGATGCGACGGCGCCGGCCTCGGCCCCGAGCGCCGCCGTGCGGTCGGCCTCCGGGAGCTTGGTGCCGACCGGGCCGCCGAGGAAGCTGCCGTAGTTCACCGGCACGGGCAGGGGCGCCGCCTCGGGCGGCAGCGACGCTACGGCCGGCACGGGCACCGACAGGGAGGCCAGGCTCGCGCCGCCCCCCGTCGTCGAGCAACCGGCGAGCCCCGCGGCGCAGAGCAGCGCCGCGCCTTTCAACAACGCAACCTTCGATGCCATGCCGCCCCCGGCCCCTCTCACGCGTGCCCGCCCGTGTCGGCACCAGCATGCCACAGGCTTGTGCCCGAGTCTTGCCGGTGAGTTACACGGGATTCGGGCGGAAATCGGTGCGGCTGCCGGGCAGGCGCAGCACGGCGCGGAGACCGCCGAGCGGGCTCTCGTCCAGCGTGAAGCTGCCCCCGTAGGTGCCGGCGAGGTCGGTGACGATGGACAGGCCCAGCCCCGAGCCGGGCTTCGATTCGTCGAGCCGCCGCCCCCGCCGGGCCACCAGCCCGCGCGCCTCGGCGTCGAGCCCGGCCCCGTCGTCGTCGACGACGATGAGGAGCGCCGACGTGCCGAGCTCCCCGGGGTCCACCGTGGCCGCGACGGTGACGCGGACCCGGTGCGAGGCCCACTTGCCGGCGTTGTCCACGAGGTTGCCGACGAGATCCTCGAGGTCCTGCTTCTCGCCGCGGAATCTCAGCCCGTCGGGCAGTTGCGCCTCGAAGACGATGTCGCGGTCCCGGTAGATTTTGCCGAAGGTCCGCACCAGACCCTCGATCACGGGCTTCACCTCCGTCACCGTGCCGATGACAGTGGAGCGCGCCGCGGCGCGGGCGCGGTCGAGGTAGTAGGTCACCTGGTCCCGCATGATGCCCACCTGGTCGCGGACCTTGGCGGCGAGCCCGTCCGGCTCGTCGGCCGCGGCCTGGGTCGAGGCCTCGTTGACGATGACGCTGAGCGGAGTCTTCAGCGCGTGGGCGAGGTTGCCCACTTGGGTTCGGGCGCGGTCGACGATCTCGCGGTTGGCCGCGATGAGGAGGTTGAGCTCGTTGGCGAGGGGCGCGATCTCGTGCGGATAGTGCCCCTCGATCCGCTCCGCCTCGCCCTGCCGGATGGCCGACACGCCGATGCCGAGCCGGCGCAGCGGCCTGAGGCCGAAGCGCACCTGCAGCACCGTCGACAGGATCAGCGCGGCCGCCAGGAACGTGAGGGTGAGGCCGAGCGCCAAGTTGAAGGAGCGGATGTCGGCCTCGACCTCGTCGGGCGAGGCCGCGACCTGGACGAGGTAGCGGTGCTTGTCGTCGGTGTCGATCACCCGCTCGACGATGCGCAGCCGACGGTCGTCCGGGCCGACCGCGTACCCCTTGCGGGCGCCGCCGACGCCCGCCGGGATGCCGGAATCGGACAGCTTCGGCAGGCGCTCGGCGAAGAGCGAGCGCGACGCGCGGATGTCGTTCGCGTCGCCGTCGAGAGGGGTGATCTGCCAGTACCAGCCCGACAGCGGCAACTCGAACATCACCTCGCCGAGCTGGCCGAGGTTCGAGCGGGCGTCCTCGCCGGGGTCGGCGAAATTGGCCGCCAGCGCCCGCACGTAGACGCTCAGCCGCTCGTCGAAGTCCGACACGGCCGAACCGCGGTTGATCGCCGACAGGGTGATGCCGGCCGCCAGCAGGATCAGCACGCTCCAGAAGGCCGCCGACAGGAACAGCCGCGTCGCGATGGAGCGCGTGCCGAGCCAGCCCAGCACCGTCAGCCGCCCTTCTTGGGCGCGGCCTTCTTGTCCCCTTCGGGAGGCGCCACGAGGTAGCCGAGGCCGCGCATGGTCTGGATGATCTCGACGCCGAGCTTGCGGCGCAGGCGGCCGACGAAGACCTCAATCGTGTTGGAATCGCGGTCAAAGTCCTGATCGTAGAGGTGCTCGACGATCTCGCCGCGCGACACGACCCGCCCCGTGTGGTGCATGAGGTAGGACAGCAGGCGATACTCGTGCGAGGTGAGCTTCACGGCGTTGCCATCGACCGCGACGCGGCCCGCGCGGGTGTCGAGCGTCACGGGGCCGCAGGTGAGCTCGGCGCTGGCGTGGCCGGCGGCGCGGCGCAGCAGGGCGCGGACGCGGGCCAGAACTTCCTCCATGTGGAAGGGCTTCGCCACGTAGTCGTCGGCGCCGGCGTCGAATCCCCGGACCTTGTCGCTCCAGCGGTCCCGCGCCGTGAGGATCAGCACCGGCATGCCGCGGCCGCCCGCCCGCCAAGCCTCCAGCACCGCGATGCCGTCGCGCTTCGGCAGGCCGATGTCGAGCACCACGGCGTCGTAGGGCTCGGTGTCGCCGAGGAAGTGGCCCTCCTCCCCGTCATAGGCGCGGTCGACCGCGTAGCCCGCGCCTTCCAGCCCCGCCGCGATCTGCCGGTTCAGGTCGCGGTCGTCCTCCACCACCAAAAGCCTCATGCCTCGCTCCTCGGGGAACCTGTGAAGGGGCCGCTCCGCCGGGTCATGGCGTCCCTTTGCCGTGGCCGCCGAGCGGGGCGCCGGTGGTGGCCGAGACCAGCCGATGGGTCACCGGCCCGTCGCGGTCGAGCAGCGTGACGTCGTAGACCAGCCCGTTCTCGAACCAGCAGAGCTGGATGTCGATGGCCTCGGCCCCCGCGGCGCCGGCGGCCTGCCGCATGGCCCGGATGGGCGGCACCAGACCCTTCTCGAAGAAGAGTTCGCGCGCGCGCTCCGGCCGGACGCAGGCCAGAGGTTGCGGCTCCGCAGGGGGAGCCTGGGCCGGCGCGGGCCCGCAGCTCAAGGCCAGCACGGCACCGATGAGGGCGGCGCGCGTCATGCCGCCACACTAGGGGGAAGCACTGAATGCGTCGTGAACGCGGCCGCGACGGCGCTCAGGGGTTTGACCGGGCGGGGCTCGCCCGCGTAGGCAGCAATGGTCGGGACCGGCGAGGTGCGCGGGGCGGTGGACATGGCTGCACCCTTTCGGCTTCGCGCGCGGCGGCCCGGCCACCGAACCGGACAGGTGCGGCGCGGGATCCGACCGTGTCGCAATACGCCGTGACGGGCAACCGCGCCATCGCCCCGTCCGCGGGCAGGGCCATGCCGGTCGCCGAGGGGGAGGTCCGACCATGCTGGCCCGACGATTGAACACCCTCCTGGCCCGGCGCGGCATCCACTACGCCTGGGTCGTGGCCCTGCTGACCTTTCTCACCATGCTGACCACGGCGGGCGCCATGGGCCTGCCGGGCGCCCTGATCCTGCCGCTGCACGCGGAATACGGCTGGACCACGGCGACCATCTCGTCGGCGCTGGCGCTGCGCATCATGCTGTTCGGACTCATGGCGCCCTTCTCGGCCGCCTTCCTGCTGCGGTTCGGCCTACGGGCCGTCATCGTGGCGGCCGTGGCGCTGATCTCGACGGGGCTCCTGCTGGCCACCGCCATGACGGCCTTTTGGCACCTCTTGGTGCTGTGGGGCGTGGTGGTGGGGCTCGGCACCGGCCTCACCGCGATGGTGCTGGGCGCCACGGTGGCGAACCGCTGGTTCGCGAAGAGCCGCGGCCTCGTGCTGGGCTTGCTCACCGCCAGCGCGGCCACGGGGCAGCTCGCCTTCCTGCCCCTCGCCACGCTGCTGGTTGAGCGCGTCGGCTGGCGCGCCGCGGTCTTTCCCACCGTCGCGGCCTGCGCGGCCGTCGCGGCACTCGTGGCGCTGTTCATGGCGGACCGGCCGGAGGACCTCGGCCTCGGCGCCTACGGCGAGGCGCCGCCCGCGCCGGATGCCGCGTCCGCCCGGCCCGCCACCGGTGGACCCGGGCCGGTCCGCCGCGCCTTCGCGATCCTGCGCGAGGCCGCGGGGGCGCCGGCCTTCTGGGCGCTCTTCGGCACGTTCTTCATCTGCGGCCTGTCGACCAACGGCCTGATCCAGTCGCATTTCATCAGCTTCTGCGCCGATTACGGGCTCGGGGAAACCGAAGCCGCCTCGGTGCTGGCCATGATGGGCGTCTTCGACTTCATCGGCACTGTGGCGTCGGGCTACCTGTCGGACAGGTTCGACAACCGCTGGCTCCTGTTCTGGTATTACGGGCTGCGCGGGCTGTCGCTGCTGTGGCTGCCGCATTCCTCCTTCTCGTTCTACGGTCTGTCGGTGTTCGCGATGTTCTATGGGCTCGACTGGATCGCCACCGTGCCACCGACGGTGCGGCTGTCGGCCAAGCTGTTCGGGCGCGAGAAGGGGCCGCTGGTGTTCGGCTGGGTCTTCACGGGACACCAGATCGGCGCCGCCGTCGCCACCTACGGGGCGGGCGCGGCCCGCACGGGGCTGCAGAGCTACCTGCCGGCCTTCTACGGCGCGGGCGCCATGTGCCTCTTGGGAGCGCTGATCGTGCTCGCGGCCGGCGGCAACCGGCGCGAAAGCATTGCCATCGCGTCGGTGCCGGCCGAATAGGGGCGCATCCCCCGCCGGGCTCCCGCCCGGACGGGATCACGCCGCAGGACGAGAGCCCGCCTTGACCAGGAAGACGTCCCGACCGCCGCGCGCCGGCCGACCCGGCCCGGCAACCGGCACGCCGCGGATCCCATCGAAACCCGCTTCGGCCGAGGCCGCGGGGCGTCGGGAGCGCCGCGAGGGCGGCCGGGATCATCGTCCCCCGCCGACGCCGCCCGACGTGGCGCTGATCTGGGGCACGCACGCGGTGGCCGAGGCGCTCGGCGCCGGGCGTCGCAAGCTGCTGCGCCTGTCCGCCACCGAGGCCGCGGCCGAGCGGGTGAAGGAGGCGGCGGCCGAGCGCGGCGTGCCGCTGGCCATCGTGGAGGGCGACGCCATCGCGGCGCGCCTGCCGCGCGACGCCGTGCACCAGGGCGTGCTGCTGGAAGCGAGGCGGCTGGAGCCGATCCGCCTCGACGACGTGGCCGAGGACGGCGTCGTCCTGCTGCTCGACCAGATCACCGATCCCCACAACGTCGGCGCCATCCTGCGCACGGCGGCGGCCTTCGGCGTGTCGGCGCTGGTGATGACGGACCGCCACGCGCCCGACCTGTCCGGCACGCTGGCGAAGGCCGCCTCGGGCGGGCTCGAACACGTCCCGGTCGCGCTGGTGGTCAACCTGGCCCGCACGCTCGACAAGCTCGGCGAGCGCGGCTTCTTCCGCGTCGGCCTCGATTCAGAGGGCGAGGCGGCTTTGGAGGAGATGGCCCTGCCCCGCCCCCTGGCGCTCGTGCTCGGCGCCGAGGGCAGCGGCCTGCGCCGCCTGACGCGCGAGCGCTGCGACGTCCTGGCGCGGCTCGACATGCCGGGTCCGATCAAGAGCCTCAACGTGTCGAACGCCTGCGCCGTAGCTCTGACGGTGGCCCGGCTGAAGGCCGGCGCCTGACGCCCGCTCAGTAGGCCGTGCCGACCCCGTAGCGGTAGACGACCGGCGCCGCATGGGCGTGGGGTGCGCAGTCACAGCCGGCGCTCCGGTGCCGCACGGTGACGATGCGCGGGCCCGGACCGATGTCCCCGGACGCCGCGTAGGCGTAGCCATTCGCGTCGTCGGGGGCGCCGTAAGGGCTCGGCGCGAGGGGCGGCTCGGCGAAGCGGGAGGCCAGCGGGGCTTCGGACGCGTAGCTGTAGCCCTGCCCCACTCCGCCCTCGCCGGACCTGCTCTGCGTCCCGTAGGTGCCGTAGGAGCCCTGCGAGCCGTAAGTCCCCTGCGAGCCGTAGGTGCCTTGGCCTCCGTAGGTCCCGCCCTCGCCGGAACCGCCCACGTCTCCATAACCGCCGTAGCCGCCGAGCCCTCCGCCATACCCTCCGAACCCACCCCCGTAGACGAGGCGCGCGCCACCGAAGCGGCGCCTCGCCTCGTCGAAGCGCAGTCCGCCGCGGAATCCGTCGCGGCCGCCGAAGCCCCGACCGCCGAAGACGCCGGGGCGAAAGACGGTGCCGAGGTGCCCGTAGGCCGAGCCGTACGGTCCACCATAGCGGCCGGCCGCCGGTGCGAGGCCGGCGCGGCCGTTGCCCACGCCGAACGGGCGACCGAAGCCGATGCGCGGGCTGGCCGTGTTCGTGTGGCCGTAGGCGGTGAGATAGGGTCGAGCGCCGATCCGCTCGTGGATCACGCCGGACACGGGCGGGAGGCCGCGAATCCCCGCGAACGCACGCGGGGCGCCGCGGAATCCGCCGCCGGCCGGGACACCGCCGCGCGCGCCGGGGCCGCCATGAAACGCGCCGCTCGGTCGGAACACGGCCCCGTGACCGCCCCACCCTCCGGCCCACGCCGACGTCGATCCGACGACGGCCACGGCGACGGCGGCCGCGAGAAGGGAAGATCTGGCGTCCATGCCTCGCTCCAGAAACGGGACATCCCCGCGCTCGACCGCTTGAGACATTATTCATACTTCGCCCAGCACGGGGACGGAACGTAGTTAACGCAACTCTCCCTTGCGGAGCGAACAGGCGTTCCATACCCTGTCCATCGTCGGTCGCGCGGGGATGCGTCCAGTGCGCGGCGCAGAACAGTTTGGGGATGGAGACGCGGGGGCCCGGCCCATCGCGGCCGTCGGCACCGGGCCGGCGCGGGCTTTCCCAGCCCCGCCGCCGACGTTTGCGGGGCCCGAGGGCGACGACGCCGGACGACGGCGCGGCCCGACGGCCATCCCCGACCGACAGGGACGATCACGGGAGGGGACGGGATGCTCGACAGGCAGAGCAGCATATCGAACGAGACCGACCGGATCATGCGCGATCCGAACTTCCAGGCCCTGGTCAAGGAGCGGACCGGCTTCGCCTGGATGATGTCCGCCATCATGCTGGCCGTCTATCTCGGCTTCGTCCTCATGGCGGCTTTCGGCAAGGACATGATGGGCGCGCCGGTCGGCGACACGACCATCTCCTGGGGCATCCTGCTGGGCCTTTTCACCATCGTCTTCGCCTTCGTGCTCACCGGCATCTATGTGTCGCGCGCCAACGGTCGCTTCGACGATCTGACGGCTCGCCTCGACCGGGACCTGACGCGATGAGGATCGCGCTCCGCTCCCTCCTGGCCTCGCCCCTCCTCGCCCTCTCGGCGACGTCGGCCGACGCGGCCGGGCCCGACCTCGGCCCGATCGCGAAAAGCGCCGTCAACCCGACCGCGATCGTGATCTTCCTGCTCTTCGTGCTACTCACGCTCGGCATCACCTACCGGGCCGCCCGGACCACGAAGTCGGCGTCAGACTTCTACGCGGCCGGCGGGGGCATCTCGCCCGCCCGGAACGCCATGGCGATCGCCGGCGACTACATGTCGGCGGCCTCCTTCCTGGGCATCTCGGCGCTGGTCTTCACCTCGGGCTTCGACGGGCTGATCTCCTCGGTGGGCTTCCTCGTGGGCTGGCCCATCGTGCTGTTCGGCATCGCCGAGCGGCTGCGCAACCTCGGCAAGTTCACCTTTGCCGACGTTGCATCCTTCCGCCTCGACCAGACCTCAATCCGCGTGCTGTCCGCCACCGGCACCCTCGTTGTCGTGTCGTTCTACCTGATTGCCCAAATGGTCGGCGCGGGTAAGCTGATCCAGCTTTTGTTCGGCTTGCCTTACGGCTATGCGGTGGCGATCGTCGGCGTGCTGATGATCGTCTATGTCGCGTTCGGCGGCATGAAGGCGACGACTTGGGTTCAAATCATCAAGGCGGTGCTGCTGCTCGGGGGCGCTAGTTTCATGGCGCTTGCGGTGCTCTGGAGGTTCGGCTTCAACCCCAATGCCATGTTCGCCGCCGCGGTGCAGACTCACCCCAAAGGCGATGCCATCATGGCGCCGGGCGCATTCGTCGCCGACCCGGTCTCGACGATCTCGCTGGGCCTCGCGCTGATGTTCGGAACCGCTGGACTGCCGCATATCCTGATG
>CAXTFP010000106.1:0-8526 GCA_964243135.1 uncultured Lichenihabitans sp. | reverse complement strand
GGATCACCGCCACCGTCCCGGCCTCTGCCATGGCGAGGGCGCCGGACTCGTCCGTGTGTTCGAGGTGGTCGGCCGAGAGCGCGCCGAACCGGGCCGCCAGCGCCGCCCCTTGGAGGATCGAGAGCTGGTCGGCGTGCAGCTTGACGGGCAGGCCGTGGGACTGGGCGGCCCTGAAGACGCGGGCGATCTCGTCGGGCGAGAAGGCGATGCCCTCGCAGAAGCCGTCGACCGCGTCGGCCAGCCCCTCGGCCGCGACGGCCGGCAGCACGTCGGCGACGAGGTGGTCGATGAAGCGGGCCGTGTCGCCCCCGGCTTCCGGCGGCAGGGCGTGGGCGCCGAGGAAGGTGGTGCGGACGTTCACCGGGCGTTCGGCGGCGAGCCGCCGCGCGGCCCGCAGCGACTTCAGCTCGTTGGGCACGTCGAGCCCGTAGCCCGATTTGACCTCGACCGTGGTGACGCCCTCGGCGATCAGCGCGTCGAGCCGGGGGAGCGACTGGCGCACCAGCTCATCCTCGTCGGCCCCGCGCAGGGCCGCGACCGACGACACGATGCCGCCCCCCGCCCGGGCGATCTCCTCGTAGCTCGCCCCCGCGAGCCGCATCTCGAACTCCCGGGCGCGGTCGCCCGCGTGGACGAGATGCGTGTGGCAGTCGATCAGCCCCGGGGTGATCCAGCGGCCCTCGCAGTCGGTGACGGAGGCCGCGTCCCTGAACTCGGCCGGCATGTCGCGCTCCGGGCCGGCGTAGACGATGCGGCCGTTTCGCGCCGCGACGGCCCCGCGCTCGACCGTGCCGAGGCCGGACCGGTGCGGCGCCAGCGTCGCGAGCCGGGCGTTGCGCCACAGGCGATCGGCACCGGACGCCTCTGCCGTCGTCACCACCATGGGGCGTCATCTCCGACTCACGACCGAACCCGAGCCCACAGACAGCCACGATGCTCCTCGCCTGTCGACTCCTCCCCTCGCGGGCAAATGGTGAGACTCCCTCCAGGACTCTCAACTGCGGCGGGTGTCACCGTCCTCCCCAAGCGGGAGCGGATGCTCGCAGGGCTGGCTGGGCGTCGCGGCCTCGCCCGTGTCGGCGACCGCCGCATGGGACGTCGCCGGCGCTCAGCAACTGCTCGGATAGTCCCTGCACTTGATGCGCTGCTCGTTCTCCAGTTCGACGGCCCCGGGGCTGCCGGCCGGGTAGCAGCCGAAGCTGCCGCCGGGCCCGCGCACGTAGTTGCCGAACCCGTATTCGTTGACGTGATAGCAGGGGTTCTCACCCGCCGCCCGGCTCCGCCCGAGCGACTCGTAGGGCGGGGCGTGGGTCTGGGCCGTGGCGAGGGAGACCGAAAATCCCAACGCCAGCAGGGCCGCCAGGGTCAGCGTCGTGTGCTTGATCATGTGTCGAATCCTCGCGGGGTCGTGTTCGCGCTCCAGGGCCGGAGGTATGATGAGAGCGCCGCGATGCGAGGCGGCACCTTGTCGCCGAGCGCAAAATTCGATCCAGTGGTCCGAGCTTGACACCCCGTTTCGTCCACAATAGTCATCGACGATATGGACGTTGTCGGCCAGCTCTCTCCCGGTCGGGACGGGAGCCGGGCGCGTCGCCCGCGCCCTTGGGCCATCGTGAAAGGATCGGGATCCATGCTGAATCGCACGAGGCACCGGGGCGTGGGGTCCCTCCTCGGGCTCGCCCTCGCGGCGGGGCTCGCAGGGGCCGCGCCGCTCGGCGCCGCCGGGGCCGCGACGCTGCTCAACGTGAGCTACGACCCGACGCGCGAGCTTTACAAGGCCATCAACCAAGCTTTCGCGGCGGACTGGAAAAAGAAGACCGGCGAGACCGTTTCGATCCAGGCCTCGCACGGCGGCTCGGGCGCGCAGGCCCGCTCGGTCATCGACGGCCTCAAGGCCGACGTCGTGACGCTGGCCCTGTCGGGCGACATCGATGCCGTTGCGCAGAAGACCGGCAAGATCGCGCCGGACTGGCAGAAGCGCCTGCCCAACAACGCCGCGCCCTACACGTCCACGGTCGTGTTCCTGGTGCGCAAGGGCAACCCGAAGGGCATCAAGGACTGGGACGACCTCGCCAAGCCCGGCGTGTCGATCGTCACGCCCAACCCCAAGACGTCGGGGGGCGCCCGCTGGAACTACCTCGCGGCCTGGGGCTACGGGCTGCGGCACGGCGACGGGGACGAGGCGAAGGCGCGCGACTTCGTCGGTCGGATCTTCAAGAACGCCCCGGTGCTCGACACGGGGTCGCGCGGCGCCACCGTATCGTTCGCGCAGCGGGGCCTCGGCGACGTGCTGATCGCCTGGGAGAACGAGGCCTTCCTGGCCTCCGAGGAGTTCGGTGAGGGCAAGTTCGACATCGTGGTCCCGTCGCTGTCCATCCTGGCCGAGCCGCCCGTGGCGGTGGTGGACGGCAACGTCGACCAGAAGAACACCCGCAAGGAGGCGGAAGCCTACCTGCAGTTCCTGTACACGCCCGAGGGCCAGCGCATCATCGCCCACAACTTCTACCGGCCGGTCCACCCCGAGGACGCGGCGCCCGAGGACCTGGCCCGCTTCCCCAAGCTGGAGCTGCTGACGGTCGACAAGGACTTCGGCGGCTGGGCCGCCGCGCAGCCGAAGCACTTCGCCGACGGCGGCACCTTCGACCAGATCCAGGCGGCGAACCGCTGAGCCCCGTCGCCGCCACCCTGGGCCGCCCGCGCGCCCGGCGCTGGCGGCGGCCGAGCGCCCTGCCGGGCTTCGGCCTGACCCTGGGCGTGACGCTCAGCTACCTCGGCCTCGTGGTCCTGTTCCCGCTGACCGTGCTGGCCCTGCGGGCGAGCGCGATCGGCTTCGGCGGCGCGGCGCGGATCGCCGCCGACCCGCGCATCCTGTCGGCCTTCCGAGTGAGCTTCGGCACCGCCCTGCTGGCGGCCGCGCTCGACACCGTCTTCGGCGTGGTGGTGGCCTGGGTGCTGACCCGCTACCGCTTCCCGGGCCGGCGCCTGCTCGACGCCGCCGTCGACCTGCCCTTCGCGCTGCCGACCGCCGTGGCGGGAATCGCGCTCGCGAGCCTCTACGGGCCCAACGGCTGGCTCGGCGCGCCGCTGCTGCGGCTCGGCGTCAAGGTCGCCTACACGCCGCTCGGCATCCTCGTGGCGCTGCTCTTCGTGGGGCTTCCCTTCGTCGTGCGCAGCGTGCAGCCGCTGGTGGCGGAGCTCGACCGGGAGGTCGAGGAAGCCTCCGCGACGCTCGGGGCCGGGCGGCTCCGCACCCTGCTGCGCGTCGTGCTGCCGGCGCTGGCGCCCGCCATCCTGACTGGCTTCGCGCTCACCTTCGCGCGCGCTGTGGGCGAATACGGCTCGGTGATCTTCATCGCCGGCAACGTGCCCTACGTGTCCGAGATCGTGCCCCTCGTCATCATCCAGCGGCTCGAAGAATACGACTACACGGGCGCCACAGCCGTCGCGACCCTCATGCTGGCCACATCCTTCGCCATCCTGCTCCTCGTCAACCTCGCCCAGGCCTGGGGCCGGCGCCGGTTCGGCCATGAGTGATGCCTCGCTGCAGCGGCCCGGCCCGGCCCCCCGCGCTGTCACGGCCGAGGGGCCGCTCGTCCGCGCGCTGCTGATCGGCATCGCGGCGGCCTTCCTGGTCTTCTTCGTGCTGCTGCCGCTGGGCGTCGTCTTCATCGAGGCGCTGCGCGGCGGGTGGGGGACGATCTCGGCCGCGCTCGGCGACCCCGACGCGCTCGCGGCCCTGCGGTTGACCCTCACGGTGGCGGCCATCAGCGTGCCGCTCAACGCCGCCTTCGGGGTCGCGGCCGCCTGGGCCGTGGCGAAGTTCGACTTCGCGGGCAAGAGCCTGCTGATCACGCTGATCGACCTGCCCTTCTCCGTGTCGCCCGTCGTGTCGGGGCTGGTCTACGTGCTGGTGTTCGGCAGCCAGGGCCTGTTCGGCCCCTGGCTCTCGGCCCACGGCATCGACGTGATCTTCGCCGTGCCGGGCATCGTGCTGGCCACGGTCTTCGTCACCTTCCCGTTCGTGGCGCGCGAGCTGATCCCGCTGATGCAGGACCAGGGCCGCTCGGACGAGGAGGCGGCCCTCACCCTCGGGGCCGGCGGGCTGCGCTGCTTCCTCACCGTCACCCTGCCCAACATCCGGTGGGGACTCCTCTACGGCGTGCTGCTGTGCAACGCCCGCGCCATGGGGGAGTTTGGAGCCGTGTCGGTCGTGTCCGGCCACATCCGCGGCCTCACCGACACGCTGCCGCTGCACGTGGAGATCCTCTACAATGAGTACGACATCGCTGCAGCCTTCGCGGTCGCCTCGCTCCTCGCCGTCCTGGCCCTGGTCACCCTGGCGGTCAAAGCCCTCCTCGAGTGGCGCTACGCCGACGACCTCGCGGCGGGGCGCCGGCACTGAGCCCTTCCACCGCGCCGGCGTCGGCATCGCGGTGCGCGACGTCGTCAAGGCCTACGACACCCACGCGGCCCTGCGCGGCGTGTCGCTCGACGTCGCGGGCGGCGAGCTCCTGGCGCTGCTCGGCCCGTCCGGCTCCGGCAAGACGACGCTGCTGCGCATCATCGCGGGCCTGGAGACCCACGAGGGCGGCACGATCGCCATCGGCGGCGAGGACATGACCGCGCTCCCCGTCCAGGCGCGGGGCGTGGGCTTCGTGTTCCAGCACTATGCCCTGTTCCGCCACATGACGATCTTCGACAACGTCGCCTACGGCCTGAAGGCGCGGGGCCGGGCCGCGCGACCGCCGAAGGGCGAGATCCGCGAGCGCGTGATGACGCTGCTCGACCTCGTGCAACTCGGCGGGCTCGATCGGCGCTATCCGTCGCAGCTCAGCGGCGGCCAGCGCCAGCGCGTCGCGCTGGCCCGGGCGCTGGCCATCGAGCCGCGCGTGCTGCTGCTCGACGAGCCCTTCGGCGCGCTCGACGCCCGCGTCCGCAAGGACCTGCGCCGCTGGCTGCGCGACCTCCACGCCAGGACGGGGCAGACCACCGTCTTCGTGACCCACGACCAGGACGAGGCCATGGAGCTGGCCGACCGGGTGGCGATCCTCGACGCGGGCCGCATCGAGCAGGTGGGACGCCCCTCCGACATCTACGCCGCCCCGGCCTCGGCCTTCGTAGCGTCCTTCGTGGGCGACCCGACCGGGCTCGACGTCGCGCTGGCGGGCGGCGAGGTGCCCCTCGGCCGCTTCGCCCTCGGCCCGGCCCCCGCCGGCCTCGCGGACGGGCCGGGCCGGCTCTTCGTGCGGCCGAGCGACCTCGCCCTCACCCGCCCCGGCGCGGGCGTGCCGGCGCGGCTCGCGAACATCGTCTGGGCGTCGCACGGCCGGCAGGCCGAAGTGGCGATCGACGGCGTCCCGGGGCGGATCGACGTGGAGATGCCGAGAGACGCGGAGCTCGCGGTCGGCGACGAGGTCGGCCTCGCCTTCTCGGTCCTGCGCGTGTTCGGCCGCTGAGCGTCCGCCCGGGATTCACAACGCGAGGCCGTTCGCCACGCTCGTCGCCAGCCGGACGAGGTCGGCCTGCCGATGCGTCCCGGTGGCCTCGAACAGCGTCTTCAGGTGGAACTTGACGGTGTTGAGCGACAGGCCTGCTTCCCGCGCGTAATCCGCCATGCTGTCCCCCGCCATGAGGGCCGCCAGCAGCTTCGCCCCGGAGGGCGTCAGGCCGAGCGTCCGCGACAGGTCGGCCGGCGAGGTGGAGTCCCGCCGCGCGGGATCGGAGATGTACAGCACCGTCGTCCCGGCCGGGCCCGGGGCGCCGGGATCGTCCCCCCGCCACATCCGCACGAGATAGGGCGCGGCGCCCTCGGGGCGGGCGACGCGCAGGATGCGGGGCATCGGCGCTCCGCCGGGGGCGAAGGCCTCCGCGAGCAGGGCGTGGGCGGCCTTCTCGGCCGCCACCAGCCGTCCCGAGCGGTCGATCCCGAGGCCGTCGCCCCGCGCCAGCAGGAGCCTCGCCGAACGGTTGGCGTGGACGACTCGTCCGTCCGGCCCGAAGGTCATGACCGCCTGGGTGATGGGGTCGAGCGCCCGGCCGGCGAGGTCCAGCATCGATCCCATGTCGAAGAAGCTGTGCCGAAGCTCCAGCATCCGCATGACATGCGGCATCAGCCGCTTCAGGGCCGCGCAGTCCGCCTCGTCGAACGGGGGCCGGGCGGGTCCGCGGTGCACCGCCACCATGCCGATCCGGCCCTGCCGGTCGACCACGGGTCCACCGAGCGCGCCCGCCAAGCCGAGCGGATGGTAGAAGCCGTCGAGGAACGGCCTGTAGCGGTCGACGGTGGCCGCGAAGAGCGCGTCGGTGCTGGCGACGTCGCCGAGACCGATCCGCGCCATGGCGGCCGGCGCGGGGTCGAGCGAGGCGAAGTCGCGCAGGTAGCGGGCCTGGACCTCCGCATCGTCGAGGGGCCCGTAGGCGACCTGGAAGTCGGCCGACGGCCGGTGGCGGTCCCTGTAGAACAGGATCGCGGAATGGCAGCCGAACGCCGCCGCGATCACCCGCAGCATGTCCGAAAAGGCGCCGTCGTCGAGGACGCAGGCATAGATCGCCCCGACCGCGTCTTCCGGCTCGTCCGTCTCCTCTCGCATGGGGTGCTCGCGCATCGATGACCCGTTCAGGACATCAGTTTGTCCCGTCGTCGTCGCGAAGAGGATCGAAACATCGTTTCTGATCGCGATCGAATCAGGGTGTCGGGCCGAGCATCATACTGTGGAGTGCGATGGGTCATGGGCGGATTTCATTCGCTGGGCGTCGCGCCTGAGCATGGCTCCTCGCATTGACGCCGCTGCGCGGGGTGGCCGAAGCTTCGGGCTCTATATCCAAGGCGGAGCCCGACCGATGACAGCCCAGGCCCTCGCACCGTCCCGGCTCGGCGCGGCGGACCCGCGCCGCCTGTTCTCGGACCGGCGCCTCGGCGCCATGCTGGGGCTCGGCTTCAGCTCGGGCATCCCGTTCCTGCTCGTCTACGTCACGCAGTCGGCGTGGCTGTCCGAGGCCCACGTGCCGATCAGCACGCTCGGCCTGATGAGCGAGCTGACCCTGGCCTACAAGTTCAAGTTCCTGTGGGCGCCCTTCCTCGACCGCTATGATGCCCCGCTGCTCGGCCGCCTGCTGGGCCGGCGGCGCGGCTGGATCGTCCTGTCCCAGGCCGGCATCGTGCTGGCGCTGGTGGGCGTCGCCTTCGGGGATCCTGGGGAGCGGCTGCCCTGGACGATCGCCTTCTCGCTGGCGCTCGGCTTCGCGGGCGCCACGCAGGACGTGGTGATCGACGGCTGGCGCATCACGGCCGTGCCGGTCGAGGGGCAGGCGCTGATGTCGTCCTGGGCGGAGGTCGGCTGGCGCGTGGGCAACCTCGTGGCGGGGGCCGGCGCGCTCTACCTCGCGGACGCCTTCGGCTGGCGCGCCGCCTACCTGTGCATGGCGCTGGCGCTGCTGCCCGGCGTCGCGGCCGCACTTTTAGCACCCGAACCCCCGAGGGACGCGGCGGCGGAGGGCGCGCCGCCGGGCTTCGTCGCCACGGTCGTGGACCCCATCCGGGACCTCCTGGCGCGGCTCGGCCCCGTGGCGCTGCCCATCCTGGCCCTGGTGGCGGGGTTCCGCATGCCCGGCTACATTTCGAGCGCCATGGCGGTGCCGCTGTTCAAGAGCCTGCACTATTCCAACTCCGACATCGCCACGGCCACGAAGCTGTTCGGCTTCTGGGTGGCGCTCGGCGGCACGTTCCTGGCGAGCGCGGTGGTGCGGCGCGTCGGGCTGATGGCGGCGCTGTTCGCCGGCACGGTCTTCGCCTCCGCGTCGCACCTCAGCCTCGCCTATCTGGCGGTGCACGGCGACCACGGCGGGGGCGAGTTTTGGCTCTTCGTGACGGCCGTCAGCGTCGACGACTTCGCCTATGCCTTCGCGTCTATCGTGCTGATCACCTACATGTCGTCGCTCAGCGCGACCGAGCATGCGGCGAGCCAGTATGCGCTGCTCACCTCGCTCTGCGCCCTGCCGGGCAGCCTCATCGCGGGCGCCTCGGGCTTCCTCATCGAGCGGATGAGCTTCGAGTGGTTTTTCGTGGCGACGTCGCTGATCGGCGTTCCGGTGGCTGTCCTGTGCTGGTCCGTGTGGAGCCGCGAGGGCCGCTCGGGCCGGCCGGCCGCGGCCTGACCGGCCTTCGCCTCGCCATCCTGTCCGGACGAAGAGGTTACCGCCGCGAGAAACGTCATCCTCCGCCGCGCGGAGGAGAGGCCCGACGGGGCGTCGCACGACGAACGAAGCCTTCGCGCCGCGTCGAGCCGCGCGCCGCCCCACCGGTCCCGCGATTTTGGCCCTTGACGGCCGGACGGCGGCGGTCCAATCAGCGAAGCAATATATTATAACATAACGTTAACGATCCCTGTCTCACCGAGGCTCCCCATCCATGGCCCTTCTGCGCTACCTCGAACGCAACCGCGCTCGTTCGGACGAGACCAAGGCCGTGCAGGCGAGTCTAGAGCCTGTCAGGCAGTTTTAGCACCATAGCCGGCGTGTCTCAGGTAG
>CAXTFP010000105.1:0-8531 GCA_964243135.1 uncultured Lichenihabitans sp. | reverse complement strand
CGTGACGGTGGACCTGTTCAAGGACACGACGCTCGTCTCGGTCGTGGGCCTGTTCGACCTGATGGGCGTCGTCACCCAGGCGCTGAAGGACCCCGCCTGGCTGGGTCTCGCCCGGGAAGGCTACGCTTTCGCGGCCCTGGTGTTCTTCGCCTGCTGCCTCCTGCTGTCGCTCGCCGGATCCATGCTGGAGCGCCGCACCCGCTGAAGGGGGCGTCCAGGTCCGGGTCCCGCTAACCCCTGGCCACGACCTCGGCCTCGACCACGAAGCCGGCGAGCAGTGCGGTCATCTCGGCCCTGACGGCGGGCGGCGCCGACAGGGGCGAGCCCGCCGCGAAGGGGGGCTGCGGGTCGTACTCGCAGCCGAGCTGGACGAGCTCGGCATAGTCGGCGCCGCGCATCTCGGCCAGCATCGCCAGGCCGAAGTCGAGCCCCGCCGTGACGCCCGCCCCCGTGATGCGGTTGCGGTCGCGCACCACGCGGGCCTCCGTCGGCACCGCGCCGAAGCCGGCCAGCACGGTTCGGGCCGCCCAGTGCGAGGTGGCCCGGTAGCCGCGCAGCAGCCCCGCCGCGCCCAGGATCAGCGAGCCGGTGCACACGGACGTGACGTAGCCGGCGCGCGCGCCGCGGTCGGCCATGAAGGCGAGCGTCTCGGCATCCCGCATGGCCGCCAAGGTCCCGTCCGTGCCCCCCGGCGCGAACAGCACCGTCAGGTCCGCCGGGCAGTCCGCGAAGCTCGCCGTCGGCGTGAGGACGAGGCCGGTGTCGCTCGTCACGGGCGCCGTCGACTTCGCGACGAGGTGCACCCGCGCGCCGTCGAGGGCCGCGAACATGTATTGCGGCCCGACGAGGTCGAGCGCCGTCAGGCCGGGGTAGACCAGCATGGCGATGTCGTCGGCGCGGCGGGGCGGCACCGCGGCCGGTGCCGGTGGCGACGCGGCCTCTGGGGACGCCCCCGGCGGCGCGGCCCGGACTTCCCGGGCCGCGAAGGGTGCGAGCAGGGCCATCAGGGCGGCGGCGCGGCGATCGATGGGTGTCACGGACGGTCCTTCGTTCGGTGGCCGGTTCGAGGCGGGCCTGCGGGAGGTCGGCGCGCGATATGCGCCAACGCGTTCGCGGCCGCGGCCTCGCAGCGGCATATTCGCGGGCGCGCGGGCTCGGGCGCGACGGGGCCACCGTGCCCCGTCAGCGCCTCCGGGGACGGGCGGCGGGCGTCCGGTTGCCCCGCGGCCCGGTCGAGACCGCCGTGTTGTCGCGGTTCTCGTCGGAGAGCCTGCGCCAGCGGACCAAGCGCTCGGGGTCCAACGTGCCGGCCGCGACGGCGGCCCGCACGGCGCAGCCGGGCTCGTGCTGGTGCGTGCAGTCGGCGAACCGGCAGGAGGGAGCCAGCTCGACGATCTCGGCGAACAGGGTTTCGATCCCCCCGGCCGCGTCGCCGACGTTCAGCGTCCGCATGCCGGGCGTGTCGATCACCCAGCCCCCGCCCGCGATGGCGTGGAGCGACCGCGCGGTCGTGGTGTGACGCCCCTTGTCGTCGTGCCGGCGGACCTCCCCGGTCTGCTGGGGCTCCCCCCGGCCCGGCCCGGCCAGCGTGTTGACCAGCGTCGACTTGCCGACGCCGGACGAGCCGACCAGCGCCACGGTCCGCCCGGTGCCGCACCAGGGCGCCAGGCGGTCGACGGCCTCGCGCGAGCGGGGATCCAGCGTCACGACCGCGAGCCCGCGCTGCAGCGCGGAGGCCCGCCGCCACAGGATCTCGGGATCGGCCGCGGCCTCGGCCTTGGTGAGCAGGATCACGGGATCGATCCCGCCCTGGTTGGCGAGCGCCAGGTAGCGTTCGAGCCGGTCGGGGTTGAAGTCCGCGTTGTGCGACGTGACGATGAACAGCGTGTCGACGTTGGCGGCGGCGAGCTGCGGGGCCACGCTGCCCTCGACGTGGCGTTCCAGCACCGTCCTGCGCGCGAGCCGGCGGTGAAACGCCCGCGTCCCCGGGTCGACCAGCACCCAGTCGCCGACCGCGAAGGCGCCGGTGTCCGTATGAACCGGGATGGTCAGCTTCGCGGGCCCGTCCTCCGCCATCACCGTCATGCGGGCGCGGTGGACCGTGGCGATGCGCCTCGGAACGAAGCCGGCCTCCCCCTCGGCGAGCTGATCCTCGAAGAAGGCGGACCATCCGAGATCCGAGGGGGAAGCCGTGCGGGGGGCGTCGGGATGATCTGTCACGGTCCCGGCCATGGCACGACGCGCCCCCGGCGCATAGGGCCGCCCCGGCGTCCGCGGCCATCGGCCGTCCCCGCGGCTTCGGCCGAAGCCGGCACGGGCCCCGTTCCGGCCCGCCGCGGCGCAGGCCGACGCCGGCGCATCGAGGGCGCCCTCGCAGCACGGCACGGCATCTTCACCCAAGCTCAAGTCTCTGGCGATATCGCTTCGCTTCGGCGACACTGCCGAAGGACGCCTGTCCCGCCGTCACGCTCTGGCCGGTTCCGATGCCCATCCTGCGCTCCCTGGTCCCGTCCTAGATGTCCGCATCGGTCCCTGCGCTCCCACCGGCGACGGGCGGAACGATTCGCCGTCTGCGCATCCTGCTCGCGGCCTCGCTCATAGTCCCCGCCCTGCTGTTCGCGGGCGCGGCCTGGCAGGAGAAGCGGCTGCTGATGCACGAGGCCGCCCGGCGCGCCGAAAGGACCGTCGAGGTCCTGGAGGAGCACACGGCGGCCGCGTTCCACGCCTACGAGCTCATCTTCGCGCGCGTCGACGAACATCTCCACGCGATGCCCGACGAGGACGAGGCCGCCCGCCACGCCTATCTGGCCGGCATCGACCACGAGCTGAAGGAGGTCGGCTCCCTGTTCCTGATCGACGCGGCCGGGCGCGTCACCGCCCACAGCCGCTTCTATCCCGTGCCCGCCACCGATGTTTCGGACCGCGACTATTTCCACATGCTCGTGCCCGCCGCGGGCGAGCTGCGTCAAGATCTGCGTCAGGACGGGGGCGACGGGGCGCCGCCGAGGGGCGAACCGAGCGTCACGCTCGACAGGAGCGGGCTCGCGGTCGGCGTTCCCAACACGGGGCGGTTCAGCGGCAACACCAAGCTCAACATCGCGCGCGCCACCGCGGCGGCGGACGGGCGATTCGCGGGGGCCGTCTCGATCTCGGTGGCGCAGGAATATTTTGCGGCGTTCCAACGGACGCTGTCGGTTTCGCCCGACGACACCATGGCGCTGATCCGCGCGGACGGGGCCGTGCTGACCCGGAGCCCCGCCCTGACCGGCGAGCAGATGCAGAAGCTGCTCACGCCCGAGAACAGCCGCGCCGTGCTGGCCCGCCTCGCCGGGGGCGTCACCACGTTCACCTCCCCGATCGACCACGTCGAGCGGATCTCGTCCTATCGCAAGCTCGCCGACTACCCGATCTACGTCGGCTACGGCCTGGGCACCGCCGCCGTGCTGGAGCCGTGGCGCGTCCACCTCGCCGTCTACGGCGCCGTGGCGTCGCTCGCGGCCCTGATGCTGTTCGGCGTCACGTGGCTGGCCCTGCGGACCGCGCAGGACGAGGCCCGCGCCCGGGCGGGCCTCGTGGCCGAGATGGGCCGGCGCGAGGCCGCGGAGACGGCGCTGCGGCAGGCCCAGAAGATGGAGTCGGTGGGCCAGCTCACCGGCGGCATCGCGCACGACTTCAACAACCTCTTGGCCGCCGTGCTCGGCAACCTCGAACTCCTGGCCAAGCGCCTGCCCGACGACCCGCGCCTGCGCCGCTACGTCGAGGGCGCCATCGAGGGCGCCCGCCGGGGCGCTGCCTTGACCCAGCGCATGCTCGCCTTCTCGCGGCGCCAGGACCTCAAGCTGGAGGCCGTCGACCTGCCGGCCCTGGTGCGGGGCATGGCGGACCTGCTCGTGCGCTCGATCGGGCCGACGGTCCGGGTGGAGACGCGCTTCCCCGTGCAGCTCGCGCCCGCGCATGTGGACGCCAGCCAGGTCGATTCAACGCTTCTGAACCTCGTCGTGAACGCGCGCGACGCCATGCCGAAGGGCGGCGAGATCGTCATCGGCGGACGAGAGGAGACCGTGGGGCCCGATCATCCGCTGGGCCTGTCCGTGGGCCGCTACGTCGTGTTCGCGGTGGCCGATACCGGCGAGGGCATGGACGCGGCGACCCTCGCGCGCGCCACCGAGCCGTTCTTCACGACCAAGGCGGTCGGTAAGGGGACGGGGCTCGGCCTCGCCATGGTGCACGGGCTGGCGGCGCAATCGGGCGGCACGCTGCACATCGAGAGCAGCCCCGGCCGGGGCACGACGATCGAGCTGTGGCTGCCGGCGGCCGAGGGCGTGGCGGCGCCGGAAGCCGCGCCCTCCTCGGCACCCACGCCGTCCGCCACGCCGTCCCACCGCGTGTTGCTCGTGGACGACGATCCCCTGGTCCTGGCGAGCACGGCCGCCATGCTGGAGGACCTCGGGCATAGCGTGATCGAGGCCGGATCGGCGCAGCAGGCGCTCGGCGTGCTGCGGGCGGGCAGGCCCGTCGACGTCGTGATCACCGATCAGATGATGCCGGGGATGACGGGCCTGGACCTGGCCACAGAGGTGAACGGCCTGCGTCCCGGGCTGCCGATCCTGCTCGCGAGCGGCTTCGCGGAGTTGTCCGAGGCCGAGGCCGCGCGCCTGCCGCGGCTGTCCAAGCCCTTCACCCAGGCCACGCTGGCCCAGGCGATCGTCGGCCTGAGGCCGCCGGAGACGCCCGGCAACACGGTCGTGCCGTTGCCGCGCCGGGGGGCCGATGCCCTTTAGCGGCCGGCGAATGCGATCCGATCCGGCTCTGACTCGGCGGCGCCGGCCCGGCCGCCTTCTCCGCGGGCTAGCGTCGGCACACATGTCGGTGCCCGCGGGAACCTGCCCTTCTCCCCAGCGGGGAGAATCGGGCACCCATCCCGGCGAGCCGGGATGGGACCCTGGTGGCGCGCAGCGCCGGATGAGGGGGGCCACCACCTGTGGGATCCCCCCTCATCCGCCCTGCCGGGTACCTTCTCCCATAGGCGGGAGAAGGGCGCCAACGACCGTGTCAGCGATGTGTGCCAACGCTGGGGCCAGCCGGGAGGGGGTCCACACCCGCTCGTCGCCGACGGACAGGGTTACGCGTTGTTCACGCGCGCCCGCGCCCCGCCCGCAGCGGCCACGCCCCGCAGGTCATCGGGGCCCAGCTCGATCCGCGCCTCCTCCGGTCCGGCGTCGAGGCGAAGGCGGGCGGCCGCGGCGATGGCGGCCCAGTCCTCCGGCCGGGCCAGGACCACGGGACAGGCGATCGCGTAGAGGGCCGACGCCACCAGGGCGCCGGTGATGACGATCGCGTCGCGGCGGAGCAGGATGATGCCGGCCGGTGCCGTCCCGGCGCGGATGGCTTCGGCCAGGACCGAACTGCCGGAGCTCGACCCGCGCCCGGCCTCCATGACGAGGATGCGGCCGGACACGGCCGTGCCGTCCTGGGGGTGGCGCCGGTCGATGATCCGGCCGCTCGCCGGGTCGAGCCCGCCCCAGAAGCTCAGAGGTTCGGACAGGACGAGCACGGCGGCCTCCGCCCGGCCCTCGTTCAGGGTGGTGCCCGCGAGCGCGGTCACCGGCGCACCACCCGGCCGGCGCGGGCCGAGGCCACGCAGTCCCCGAGCGAACCGAACGCCACCGCGACCCCGAGATTGCCGGGCGCGTAATAGGCCCATTTGCCGGAATTGGTCATCACGGCGCCCTCCATCTCGCGCATCACGGCCGTCACGTAGGTGCAGGTGTCGACCACCAGCGTGACGCCGGCCGCCTCCAGCCTGTCGCGCCAGCCGCGTTCGACCAGCTGGTCGAGCACCGCGCGACCCGTGTTGACGTAGACCTCGACGGCCGCGCGGGGCCCGTCGAGCAGCGGCATCAGCCGGGCGAACTCGGAAATCGAGAAATGCGGCGTGCCGAGGCTCACGGCCCGCAGCGGCGTGCCGTCCGGCACGGTCGACAGGCCGTCCAGGGCCGCGCGGAGGTCGGCGGCCGTGAGCCGGATCGTCTCCTCCGGGGCCCGCCCGCCGAAGGCGGCATCGAGCGTCGGCGCCTCGGGCGTGAGGCCGACGGCGTGGAACAGCGCCACGGCCCCGGCCGAGGCCGCCACGGCGCCGAGCGCCTTGAGGTCGTCCTCCGTGGTGCCCGGCGGCAGGCCTCGGATGGCCGGGATGCGCTCGCCGCAGCGGCGGCCGATGATCCCGCCGACCGCGACGCAGGCCATGTCGGCGGCCTCCTCCCAGCCCGGCGGCAGGTCCTCGACCTCGACCAGGACCGTGGCGAGGCGGTTCTCCGCGACGTGGAGCCCGTAGAAGGGCGCGCGGCCGGTCAGGGCGCAGCACAGGTCGATGAAATCGCCGTAGCGGTTCGTGCGGGCGCCGATCACCGAGTTGGCGAAGGCGATGGCGTTCGACTCCCCCCAGGCGATCTGCGCGCCGAAGCGCGGCCGGAACACCGTCTGGTAGGGCGCGCAGGTGAAGGTCGGCGCGCAGCCGAGCGCCTCGTGGGCCCGCATCAGCCGCGCGCCCGCCCGGCCCGTGTCGGGCGAGCCCTTGAACAGCTCGGGGTGGATCAGGTCGACCGAGCCCACGTTGAGCGTCGTGGGGACGCGGACGCGGCCGCCCAGGCCCGCCATGTGCTCGACGAAGTCGAGGCTCGCGGCGCCGTGATACAGGCAGCCGTCGACGTGGGCCGCCTCGATGTCCACTAAGCGCTCGGCGTCCACCGCCTCGGCGAAGCGGCCCAGCAGCCGCATGGCGAAGGCCGCGGCTCCACCATGCTCGCCGGCCAGCAGGGCGCGGTCGAGCGGCGACAGGTGGAGCCGGGGACGGGCTGAGGACAGGGGGATGGTCCGCTCGCTTCGATCGGCTCCCGGGGTGGAGCCGCGGCGGCCGGCTTCCGCGGGCGCCCGCGGCTCAGCGGGGGTCGTCGAAGTGGCCGGCCGCGCAGAAGGTGCCGCCCTGGTAGCGGACCGCGGGATCGTGGGGGTCGCCCTGGCGGGTCGCGGCCAGCACCCGCTCGCGGTGGTCGTCCGCGCTGTCGAGCGGCCGGTAGCCCAGCATCGTGGCCGCCGTGTCGTCCCAGAAGCTGGCGCTGTTGCGCGAGGTCGGCATGGCGATGAGGTGGCCGACGCGCTCGGCCAGCAGCGCCTTCTCCACGAACTGCCGCAGGTCGCGGTAGGACAGCCAGGTGCTCAGGTGGCGGCGATCGACGGGCTCGGGGAAGCAGGAGCCGATGCGGACGCAGACGCTCTCGATGCCGAACTTGTCGAAGTAATAACGCGACAGGTTCTCGCCGAAGGTCTTGCTCACCCCGTAGAGGCTGTCGGGCCGGGTGGGGGCGGTCGCGTCGATGGTGGGGCTGCGCTCGTGGAAGCCGACCGTGTGGATGGAGCTCGCGTAGACGACGCGCTTCACGCCCCGCTGCCGGGCCGCCTCGTAGATGTTGTAGGTGCCGACGATGTTGGCGTTGAGCACCCTCTCCCACGGGCCCTCCATGGCCTGCGCGCCGAGGTGGACGATCGCCTCGCAGCCCTCCGCGAGGTCCAGCATGGCGCCGAGGTCGGCGAGGTCGGCCGGCCGGTCCTCCTCGTGCGGCGCGAGGTCCGCGACGGGCTTCAGGTCGGACAATCGCACGCGCTCGGCCAGCACCGTGCCGTGCCGGCGCAGTTGGGTGCCGAGGGCGCCGGCGGCGCCGGTGATGAGGATGCGCTGGTGGATGGGCATGGGTTCACCGTGGTCGGGAGGGTCGGCGCGGGGCGGCGAGGCCCGCCGCCCGGGTGTTGGGAAGGGGCTGGCCACCGTGGTTCGGCGGCTCGACCCCGGCGGGCCGGAGGCCGGCCGCTTTCCGACCGCCATACCTCCCTCCCACGGCCCCGTCCAGGCGCGGCGGCCGCGACTGGGCCCGCGCCCGCCGCAAGGGGGCGACCGAAGCGGCACGCTGGGACGTTGAGGGGGCGGCCGGGGCGACGGCCGGCCGGAGACGCGCGATGACGCCGTGGGAACTGCTCGACACCGCCGCGATCCCCGGCGGGGGGGAACCGCTGCGGCTGATGCGGCGGGGGCACGAGTTCGTCATCCGGCTCGGCGCCGAGGTGCTGATGGGCAGCCGCGCCGGCGGGTCCGAGGAGACGCTGGCGCGGCTCGGCTGCGCGCGGGCCGCAGCGCTCCGCGCCCCGGCCGTGCTGATCGGCGGGCTCGGCATGGGGTTCACGCTGCGGGTCACGCTGTCGCTGCTCGGCCCCGAGGCCGCCGTCACGGTCGCCGAACTGGTGCCGGCCGTGGTGGCCTGGGTGTTGCGGCGCGCGGCCACGTTCTCGAGCGTCTGGGACGGGCTGACGCTGGCCGGGCCCGAGCCGTCGATCGACACCACCTTGAGGATGTTGGTGCCGATGAGCACGCGGTCACCCTCTTTCAGGACGGTGCGCTGGATCTTCTCGCCGTTGACGAAGGTGCCGTTGGTGGACCCGAGGTCCTCGACCTGGATCTGCTCTCCATCCCAGAAGATGCG
>CAXTFP010000104.1:0-8562 GCA_964243135.1 uncultured Lichenihabitans sp. | reverse complement strand
CCGGGGAGAAGGTGGCGCGCAGCGCCGGATGAGGGGAGATCCACCACCTGTGGAATCCCCCTCATCCGCCCTCCCGGGCACCTTCTCCCCGAGGGGAGAAGGGCCACAACGCCCAGCGTCGGTGATGTCCGTATCCGGCGGCCCTACGGCTCCGGTGGGGCGACGGCGTCGCGGCACGGCGCATCCGTGTCGCCCCGCCCGAGCCTCACCGGCCAGAGCACCTGCGGCGCCGTCCCGGCCTCCATGCGCTCGATCACCATGGCGCCGAGCCTGGTCCCGTAGTCCTTCAGCGACAGCTCGAAGCAGGTCAGCACGGGCTCCAGGTGCCGGATCACCTGGTTCTGCCGGAAGCCGATCATCGCCAGGTCGCGCCCGGGCCGCAGCCCGGCCTCGCTCAGGCGGCGGTAAGCCCCGATCGCCATGGTTTCCTGCAGCAGCAGCAGCGCGGTCGGCCGCTCCCGCATCGCCAGCACGGCGTTCATCAGCTCCAGCCCGCCCTCGGGCGTGTCCGGCACCCGCACGACGAGGTCCGGGTCCTGCGGCAAGCCCAGCGCACCCAGCGCGCTCCGGTAGCCCTCCTCGAACAGGTGGCCGTAGTTGATGGCGCGCCGCACCGTCCCCAGCGCGATGCGGCGGTGCCCGAGGGCCGCCAGCCGCGCCACGGCGCCCCGCGCCATCGCCGCGACGTCGAGGTCGAGCCACGCGGAGCCCGTCCCCGACCGGGTGCGCCCGAGCGCCACGAAGGGCACGCGGCGCGCGATCAGGAATTCGACCCGCTCGTCCTCCGGCAGCGTGTCCGAGATGATGAACCCGTCCGCCAGTTGCCGCTCCACGGCGCGGCGCAGGTACCGGTCCTGCTCGGCCGTCGAGCCGCAGGGCAGGATCACGAGGTCGAGGCCCTGCGCGGCCAGGGCGGGCTGCAGCCCCTCGCACAGGCCGAGGAAGAAGGTTTCCCCCGCCACCGTCCGGCCGATGTCGGTCCGCACCGTCATCGCGACCGTGTGGGTCCGCCCCTGGCGCAGGCTGCGGCCCGACTGGTCCGGCGCGTAGCTGAGGGCCCGCGCCGCGTCCTGAACCAGCGTCCGGGTCGCGGCGCTCACGTCCGCGCGGTCGTTCATGGCGCGCGACACCGTGCTGACCGAGACGCCGAGATGCCGTGCGATGTCGCGTATGCCCGTGCCCTGCCGTCCCATCGCGCCCTTTCTTGAAGCCAGCGTCGCAACCGAAGCCAGCCGCACTTGACACGAGGCACGGCGGGGGAACAATTCCGGAAACGTTTCCGGCATCGCACGAATGTCGAGGACATGTGAACAACGTGCGAGGGGGAGAAACAGATGGTCGATCCGGATGCCGCGATGGTCCGCCGCCTGACGTGGCGGCTCGTGCCGCTGCTGACGTTCAGCTACTTCGTCGCGGTCCTGGACCGCTCCAACATCGGCGTGGCGGCCCTGACCATGAACCGCGACCTCGGCCTGAGCATGACGAACTTCGGGGTCGCGGCCGGGGTGTTCTTCGTGCCCTACGTGCTGCTGGAACTGCCGTCCAACCTCGCCCTGGCGCGCTTCGGCGCGCGGCTGTGGATCGCCCGCATCATGTTCACCTGGGGCCTCGTGTCGGCCGCCCACGCCTTCGTCTGGAACGCCAACAGCCTTTACGCGGCCCGGGCGCTGCTGGGCGCCGCGGAGGCGGGGCTCGTGCCGGGCGTGATCTTCTACATCACGCTGTGGTTCCCGGCGGCCTACCGCGGCCGCATCATCGCGGGTTTCTTCACCGGCATCCCGATCGCGCTCGTGCTGGGCTCCCCGGTCTCCGGCCTGCTGCTGGAGCTCGACGGGCTCGGGGGCCTGCGCGGGTGGCAGTGGGTGTACCTGCTGGAGGCGGTCCCGGCCCTCGCGCTGGCGGTCGCCATCCCGTTCATCATGCCGGCCGGACCGGACGAGGCGCGCTTCCTCACGCCCGCGGAGCGGGACCGGCTCAACGCCCGCCTGGCCGCCGAGCGCGTCGGCCGCACGACCGCCGCCGGCCCCGCCGCGCTGCTGCGGACGCTGTTCAGCCCGCGCGTGCTGCTGCTGTGCCTCGGCTATTACGGGCTGACCAACCTCAACGGGGCGATCAGCACCTTTCTGCCGCTGATCCTGCAGGAGTTCGGCTTGAGCAACCTCGGCGCGAGCTTCCTGGCCGCGGTCCCCTACGCCTGCGGCGGCGTCGGCATGGTGGTGCTGGGGCGCTACGCGGACCGGCCGGGGCGACGCGCCCGGGCCAACTACGCGGCGCTGTCGATCTCGGCCGTGGGGCTCCTCGGGGCCGCGCTGATCACCGTGCCGGCCCTGAAGCTGCTGGCGCTCTGCTTCACGGCCTTCGGGGTGTTCGGCGCCATGCCGGTCTTCTGGGGGCTGCCGACCGCGATCCTGTCCGGCACGGCGGCCGCGGGCGGCATCGCCCTAGTCAACGCGCTGGGCAACCTGTCGAGCGTCGTCAACCCCTGGGTCATCGGCATGATCCGCGACGCGACCGGCAGCTTCAACGGCGGCCTGTTCTGGCTGGCCGGGATGGCCACGATGTCGATCGCCGTCATCACGGTCATCTTCGCCCTCTGGGGTCTGCCGGACGCCGTGCGGACCGCCCCCCTGGCCACCGTCGAGGCAGATTGAACATGAAGATCACAGCAGTCCGGCTGCGCCGCGTCACCGGCACGATGCCGACGCGCCAGGACGTCTGGGAGGACCGCCTGGTCCGGCCGCTCGACGTCTACGACGAATATCGCGGACGGCAGGACTTCGAGGGCGGCATCCAGACCGCGGACGGGTTCCGGATCAGCACGGTCTTCGTCGAGATCGACACGGACGAGGGCGTGAGCGGGCGCGCCGGGCCGGTGCCCGAGGCCGTGGCCAGCATCGTGGCGGGGAGCCTGCGCCGCTTCCTACTCGGCCAGGACCCGATCGCGGGCGAGAAGCTGTGGGATGTGATGCACCGCGCCCTGGTGCACGGCCGGCAGGGCGACGCCATGCTGGCGATCAGCGCGGTCGACTGCGCGCTGTGGGACCTGCGCGGCCGCTGGCTAGGGCAGCCGGTCTACCGCCTGCTCGGGGGGCCGACCCGCACGGCCGTCCCGGCCTATGCGTCCATGCTGGGCTTCGCGGTGCTGGACCCCGGCCGCGTGCGCGAGCGGGCGCAGGAATACCGGGCGCTCGGCTACGGGGCGCAGAAGTGGTTCTTCCGCCACGGCCCGATGAGCGGCCGGGACGGGCTGCACAAGAACGTCGAGCTGGTCCGGACGCTGCGCGAAACCCTGGGCGAAGACTACGACCTGATGTTCGACTGCTGGCAGGCGATGGACGTGGGCTACGTCGTCGAACTCGCGGAGCGCATCGCCGAATACCGGCCGCGCTGGCTGGAAGAATGCGTGATGCCCGACCGCATCGAAAGCTACGCGCGCCTGAAGGCCCGGATCGGCATCCCGCTGGCCGGCGCCGAGCACGAATACACGCGCTGGGGCTTCAAGCGCTTCATCGACGCGGACGCGCTCGACGTGCTCCAGCCCGACATCTACTGGTGCGGCGGCCTGTCCGAGACGCTGAAGATCGCGGCGCTGGCGACGGCCCACGACCTCGTCGTGATCCCGCACGGCCATTCCACCAACGCGACGATCCACTTCTCGGTCACCCAGTCGCCGATCCACACGCCCTGCCAGGAATACCTCGTGAAGTGGAACGCCATCCACCAGCACTTCCTGCGCGATCCGGTGAACCCCGTCGACGGCCTGATCCACGCGCCCGACGAGCCGGGCTTCGGGATGGAGCTCGACCCGGCCAGAATCGAGACCGACGCGGAGATCTTCGCCTGAGAAGCCTTTGACCGAACGGCCCCCGGGACCGCCGGGCCGGTCAGCCCTCGCCCAGCGGATCGGGGACGCGCGGCCAGATCGGGCGGTCGAGCTTGCGATAGTCCGTGACGGCCGGGTCGGTCGGGTAGGAGGTCGGCGCCGTCACGTAGATGATCTCGGACGCCACCGGCGCGAAACCCGCGTGGAAGTGGTTCGTGGACTTCACCAGCAGCAGCGCCTTGCCCGCGTAGTCGATGCCGAGGTTGGCATAGACGCTGGGGTCGTAGGTCTGGGTGCGGCTGGTGATGAGGATCACGTCGATCCGCGTGCCGGCGAGGCGGACCACGGCCGCCCGGCCGAGCGTGACGCGGCTCGTGCGGAACGTTTGCCAGCCTTTCTCGACGGTCCGGAGCACCTCGACAGCGGCGTCCTCCGACTCGCCGCTTTCGTGCCCCCACTTGCCCCCGAACCGCAGGGCGATGCGCGCGCCCTCGCCCGCGGCGTGGCAGAACGACACCGCGACCGGGTCCCAGATCGTCGCCACCGCCACATCGTCGATGCCACGCGCCCGGATGGCCCCGAGCACGACGGTGCCGTCGCCCGGCACGCCGCCGCCCGGGTTGTCCCACACGTCGGCGATCACCACCGGCCGGTCGGGGTGGAGGCGCCGCACCTCCAGCATGCGGTCGAGCCCCGCTTCCGTGTCGAGCATCGGCATGGCGGTGGTGCCGCGCAGGGCGTAGAGCTCCCGCCCGAGCCGCTCGGCGAGCCGGTCGCCCGCCTCGCGTGCGCCGTCCGTCACTACGACGATCCGCGTGCCCATCTCGGGCACGTCGCCCGCCATGAAGCCGTGGATGACCGACACGGACAGCACCCCGTCCCGGCCCTGCAGCGCCGCGGCCCGGTCGACGAAGGAGCGCATCGGCTCGCGGCTCGTGGGATAGATGCCGATCATGCGGCAGTCGAAACTCGACACCGCCGGCCGGATCGTGCCGCGCACCGCCCGCAGCGCCAGGTCGACCAGGTGTTCGCCCCGCTCGAAGAAGTCCGTGTGCGGGAACTCCAGGAAGGCCGCCAGCAGGTCGAGGTGGGCGAGGCGCTCGCGGGTGAGGTGGCTGTGGGGGTCGAACTCGGCCGCCACCACGATGTCCGGGCCGACGAGGGCGCGGATCCGGGCCAGGAGGTCGCCCTCGGGGTCGTCGTAGCCCTGCGCCACCATGGCGCCGTGGAGGCCCAGGATCACGCCGTCGACGGGGAGCGCGGCGCGGAGCTGGCCGAGGATCTCGTCGCGCAGCCCCTCGTAGGCGTCCCGCCGGATCAGCCCGGCGGGCTCGGCCCAGCAGGACGTGCCCTCGATCACCGTGAAGCCCTCGGCCCGCCCGCGCCGCCGCAGGATCGGCACCGGCGAGGAGCACAGGGTCGGCGTGTCGGGATGCTGTCCCGGCCCGGCGTAGAAGGCCGCCTCGAAGGCGCGGCGGTCCGTCGGCACGGGCGAGAAGGTGTTGGTCTCGGTGGCGAGCGAGGCCGTGAAGATCCGTATCGGCGCCGTCACGTCACGCGGCCCCGGGCCGCCACCGGCACGACCGCCACCACGGCGTCGCCGCGCACGAGCGCGACCTCGTCGAACAGGTTGGACACCGGGCAGGCGTGGTTCGGGATGATCCGCAGGGCGTCGCCGACCCTCGGCTCGGCGCTCGGCACGGCGAGGTCGAGGATGCCGTGCTCCTCGCTCAGGCCCGACAGCACGGCCCCCGGCAGGGCCGGGACAAGGCCGAAGCCCTCGAGGCCCAGCGTGTCGCTGGTGAGGGCCTTGGAGCCGGCATCGATCACGGCCCGCCCCGCGGTGGGGCGCGACACGACCGTGGCCAGCACCGTCAACGCGCAGTCCTCGAGCGAGCCGACGCCGTGCTCGACCTGGAACCGGTCGAGGTAGATGTAGGTGCCGGGCCGGTATTCGGTCACGCCGTCGAGCTCGCCGGCCCGCCACAGGTCCGGCGTGCCGCCGCTGGACACGGTGTCGGGGTGCAGGCCGGCGCCGTCGAGCAGCGCCACGGCGCGCCGCAGCCAGTCGCCGCTCGGCGTCGTGCCGCCCTTGGCCGGATAGGTCATCAGGCCGGCGAAGCGCAGGCCCCGCGCCGCCGCGATGCGCCGGGCGAGCGCCAGCGCGTCCTCCGGCGACTGCACGCCGACGCGGCCGCCGCCGGTGTCGCATTCCACCAGCACGGGCAGGGGACGGGGCGCGTCCGCGAAGCGCGCGGCATAGCCGTCCACCGCCACCTCGTTGTCGGCCGTGACCTTGAGGTCCGTGCGCGCCGCCAGGGCGCGCAGCCGGGCCAGCTTGGCGTCGCCCAGGATGTTGTAGGGCAGGAAGATGTCCGTGAGGCCGGCGTCCGCCATCACCTCGGCCTCGCCGAGCTTCTGGCAGGTGATGCCGACGGCGCCGAGTTCGACCTGACGCTTCGCGAAGCGCGGCAGCTTGTGGGTCTTGATGTGGGGGCGCAGGGCGAGGCCGTGCCGGTCCGCGAAGAGCTGGGCGCGGGCGAGGTTGGCCTCGACCCGGTCGAGGTCGACCAGCACGGCGGGCGTCTGGAGGTCGAGGACGCGGGCGGGCGCGGCCGTGTCGGGGTCGTGTGTCATGCGAGCTGCTCGATGAAGGGGAGGTTGCCGGCCATGAGCCCGGCGTCGACCGGCAGCGCCACGCCAGTGATGCCGGAGGAGCGCGGCGAGGCCAGGAACACGGCCGCCTCGGCGACCTCGCGGGGCTCGACGAAGCGGCCGAGCGGGTAGAGGCGCGACACGCGCGCGACGATGTCCGGGTCCCGCGCGATTCGGTGGTCCCAGGCGGCGGTCCGCACCGAGCCCGGGCACAGGGCGTTGGCCCGCAGCCCGTCCCGGCCGTATTCGGTCGCGATGGCGCGCGCGTAGGCCACGAGCCCGGCCTTGGCGGCCGAATAGGCCGGATTGCCGAAATGGGCCAGCGCGTTGACCGAGGCCACGAACACGAAGGTGCCCCGCCCCCGGGCCCGCAGGGGCCCGAGCAGGGGGGCCGTGAGGTTGCGCGCGCCGTTGAGATTGATGTCGATCTCGGCGTCCCAGTTGGCGTCGTCCACCTGGTCGAGCGTTTCGGCGCGGGTGAAGCCGGCGTTGCTGATCACCGCGTCCGGCAGGCCGACCGCCGCGGTGACGCCCGCGAGGGCCGCCCGGCAGGCGGCCGCGTCCGTCAGGTCGAAGACGGCCTCGTGCTCGGCGCCGAGCGGTTCCAGCAGCTCCGCCGAGCGGTCGCAGGCGATGACGCGGCCCCCGGCCTCCCGGACGGCCCGCACCAGCGCGCCGCCGATGCCGCCGCCGGCGCCGGTGACCAGCACCCACCGTCCGTCGAGATCGCCCATCCTGCCTTGTCCCCGGGCGCCTCAGGCCGCGCCACGCCGCGCGCCCGTCATCGGATGGGGCATGTAGCCCGTGAAGCCCGCGATCTTCCAGCGCCCCGCAACGCGCCGGCAGTTGTACAGCGTCTGCCAGTTCAGCACCTCGACCGTGCCGTCCGCGGCCTCCACGGTGCCGTCGAACTTCTTGTGCGCGAGTGCGGCGTCGCCGTGGACGTCGATGTCCCGCAGCACGGTCGCGGCGAAGATGCCGTCGCGCAGGCTGCCCTTGTAGCTCTTGCGGGCCGAAGCCTCGGCCTGCCCGAGCCAGTCGGCCCTGTAGCTCGCGAGGTCGTAGCCCAGCCGCCAGGAGTCGGGGTTCGCCGACCCGTGGGCATGCACCCCGAAGAACCCCTCCGTCACGAAGTCCGGCTCCGTCAGGCTCCAGTCGACCGCCACGAAGGCGTCGATGTCGCGCCGCACCAGCATCTCCCAGATGGCGTGGCGGTCGGGGTCGCCCGGCGGGAAGGGGTTCTGGTCGTGGGAAGGCATCGAGGGGCTCCGTCGCGAGGATCGGGGGGGAAGGGTCGAGCCTTCCCGGCAGCGACCTCTTATGCCGCGGCGCTCCGCCCGTGCAAACCCGCGCCGCGTTCCGCCCTGCGTGCGGCGGACCCTCCGGCCTGTCGATCCGATCGCGGTCGCGCCCGTCGGCAGTCAGGCCCGCGCGGGCGAAAGCCTGTCGATCTTGGCCAGGAGGTCGGCGAAGTCGACGGGCTTCGAGCAATAATCCGTGCAGCCGGCCGCGATGGCCTTGTCCTTGTCGCCCGACATGGCGTGGGCCGTCAGCGCGATGATCGGCACCGCCGCGGTGGCGGGGTCGGCCCGGATCAGGCCGGCCGCCGTCCAGCCGTCGATGACGGGCAGGTTCATGTCGAGCAGGATCAGGTCGGGAGCCTCGCTCTTCGCCTTGTTGACCCCTTCCCGCCCATCGACGGCGACCGCGACCTCGAAGCCGCGCCGCCGGAGGCGGCGCGACAGGAAATCCCAGATTTCCTCGTGGTCTTCGACGAGCAGGATCTTCATCGGGTCACTCCGTAGCGGTGGACTGCGGTCGGGCGATGCCCCGCGCGGTTCGGAACGACACGAGCCTTGGGCTGCCATCACCCCTCGGCACGGCCGTGACGGCGAACTCGCCGAAGTCATGAGGTGAACACCAGGGCAGGAGCTGGTTCGTGGCGGTATCCCAGGCTCCCGGCCCGGCGCTTGACGGCGACGCGTGCAGGAAAGACGTCGAGAGCCACAGGGAGGTCCGAAGGCTTCAGGGGTCGAGGAGGGCGACGTCGATGTGGACGGGGTCGTGCAGCGTGTTGGCCACCG
>CAXTFP010000103.1:0-8580 GCA_964243135.1 uncultured Lichenihabitans sp. | reverse complement strand
CCTCGGCACCGCGTCCCTCGCCGGCCGGCGCCTGCCCCTGGCGCCCGCGCTGGGCGCGGGGGTCGCGGTAGGGCGCCTCGGCCTGGGTCGGGGCCGATACCGGGCCGGGCTTGCCCTCGCGCACCGGCACCTTCTGGCGGATCAGGCGCTCGATGTCGCGCAGGTAGGCGCGCTCGTCCTCGCCGCACAGCGAGATGGCCGAGCCTTCGGCGCCCGCGCGGGCCGTGCGGCCGATGCGGTGCACGTAGGTTTCGGCGATGTTGGGGATGTCGAAGTTGATGACGTGGCTCACGCCGTCGACGTCGATGCCCCGCGCCGCGATGTCGGTGGCGACGAGCAGGCGCGAGGTGCCGGCCTTGAAGGCGCCGAGCGCGCGCTCGCGCTGGTTCTGCGACTTGTTACCGTGGATGGCGTCGGCCTTGAAGCCCGACGCGTTCAGCAGCTTCACGACCTTGTCGGCCCCGTGCTTCGTGCGGGTGAAGACCAGCGCGCGGCTGATCGCGGCATCGGCCAGCAGCCCGTGCAGCATGGCCTGCTTGTCGCGCGTCGGGCAGAAGATGATGCTCTGGGCGATGCGGTCGGCCGTGGCCGACACGGGCGCCACCGCGACCTCGACGGGGTTCGTCAGCAGCGAGCCGGCGAGCTTGGCGATGGCCGGCGGCATGGTGGCCGAGAAGAACAGGCTTTGGCGCTTCTTCGGCAGCAGGCCGACGATCCGCTGGATGTCGCGCATGAAGCCGAGGTCGAGCACGCGGTCGGCCTCGTCCAGCACGAAGACCCCGACGTCGTCGAGCGTCAGGGCGCGCTGGTTGATGAGGTCGATGAGGCGGCCGGGGGTCGCCACCACGACGTCGACGCCCCGCGCGCAGGCGCGGATCTGCCGGCCGACCGGCACGCCCCCGAAGATCAGCGTGGTCGAGAAGCGCAGGAACTTGGCGTAGGCGATGATGTTCGCCTCGATCTGGCTCGCCAGCTCGCGGGTGGGCGACAGGATGAGCACGCGGCAGCCGCGGGGCTTGGGCTGCGCGTCCGTCATCATCAGGCGGCCGAGGATCGGCAGCGCGAAGGCCGCTGTCTTGCCGGTGCCGGTCTGGGCGATGCCCAGGAGGTCGCGGCCGGCCAGGACGTGCGGGATGGCGCCGGCCTGGATCGGGGTCGGAGTCTCGTAGCCCTCGGCGGCCAACGCCTTGAGGATCGGCGCGGGGAGGCCGAGGTCGGAAAATGTCGTCAAGATATCAGGACTCGCTCGAACTGCGCCGCAAGCCTCCAGGCAGGCTTCAAGGTGAGAAGCCGCCATCGTCCGGAGCGGGGCGCGAAAAGGCCGGCGACGTGACACTCCCACTCCGGGGTGGGAGAAGCATGCGCGCATCGTCGCGTCGCATGTGTCCGGCTGATCTTCATATGCCCATGTTGCGGCGCAAAAGCAACCACGGCCCCGCGCGACGCGCCGGAGATTCGCGCGCCTCGCCCCCCTTGCATCGAAAGTCGTGGCTCGCGCGTCGTGTGGTCGGGCTGGGATTCAGGCGCGACGATCGGGGGAAGCATGGTGACGAACCGTGGCGAGGCGGGGTCCGGTCGAGCGGGCCGCGGCGGTCGTCCCGCCCCCCGCCGGCCGGGGCTTCCGCTGGATCGTCGTGACGCTGCTGGCGCTGTCCACCGTGGCGCTCGGGGCCATCGCGGTGCTGCTGGGGCTCGTCTACCTGCGCGTCCAGACGATCGACGTCACGTCGCTCAAGGGCGACATCGCCGGGGTGAAGACCGAGACGGCGAGCCTCCACGCCGATCTCACGAAGTCGATGACGGCCCTGCAGAAGAGCCTCACGGACACCGCGACCGAGGTCAATTCGGCGACGCTCCAGTTGAACGACATCGCGCTGAGCCTGCACAAGAAGCCGTGACGGCTCTGGCTCAGGGCTTGCGCGTCGCCACGAGGTCGAAGTCCACGTCCACGGCCAGCGCCACAGTGTCGCCGCTCGCCCACGAGCCCTGGCCGACGCCGAAATCGGTCCGCACCAGCTGCGCCTTGCCGGCGGCATGGGCCGCGTCGCCCGCAATCGTCAGGGTGAAGGGCACCGCCACGTCCTTCGACACGCCGCGCAGCGTCAGCTTGCCCTTGGCCTCGTAGGCGTCTCCGCCCTTGGGCGCGAAGCCGGCGGCCTCGAACGTCGCGGTGGTGAACTGCGTGGCGTCGAACCAGTCGGAGCCCGGCAGGGCCTCGTCCTTCTGCGGATCGTCGGTCGCGGCGCTGGCGACGTCGACGGTCGCGGTCACGTGGCCGCCCTCGGGGTGGGCGGGGTCGAAGTCGATGGCGGCCGTCCAGGTCTTGAAGCGGCCCGTGAAGGGCGCCCCGGTCTGCTGGCCCGCGAAGCCGAGCCGGCTCTTCGCCGCGTCGACCGTCCAGGCCGCGGCGCCCGCGGGGGAAGCGGCGCCGAGCCCGATCAGCAGGGCCGCGACGGGGAGGATGGCGGATCGGATCATGGGGACGTTCCTCTCGAAGGGCGGCCCAGCCACGGCAGGCCCGGGATCATGCGGCGCAGCACGCCGTCGCGCAGCACGAGGTGGTGCCTGAGCGCGGCGCCGGCGTGGAGCAGGAACAGCGCGATCAGCGCGTATCCGCCGTAGGCGTGGAGCGCGGCCAGCACGCCCGAGGCCTGGGCCTTGCCGACGCCGAGCCACTGGGCGATCGGGATGTGGGGCCAGGGGACCACGCCGTAGAGCACGGTGGGGATGTTGAGGGGCGAGGCCGACACCAGCGCCCAGCCGACGAGCGGCATGCCGATCATCAGGGCGTAGAGTGCCACGTGGGTGCCCTCCGCGGCCCCCTTCTCCCAGCCCGGCATCTCGCCCGGCAGGGCCGGGGGGCGGTGAGTGAAGCGCCACAGCAGGCGCAGCGCCGCGGCCAGCAGGATGGTGATGCCGACCGACTTGTGGAGCTGGTAGAGCTTGAACTTCACGAGGGGCGACAGCGGCCCGTGCGTCATGGCGAGCCCCATGGCCAGCATGGCCAGGATGCCGAGCCCGATCGTCCAGTGGAGAAAGATCGCGACACCGTTGTAGCGGCCCGAGGGGCTTGCGGCGGCGGGCGGGGGCATGGCGGGTCTCTTTCGAGGGGAATGCAAGGCCGGCGGCGCGGCGCCGGCCGTCGATGGACATCGAAGAAAGATGTCGGGCCTGAGGCCGTCGCATCGCTTTCGATCGCTCAGCCCGGATCGCCCCCTCCCCGCTCGTCCCCACATGCGCGAGGATGAGCGGGGAGGGGAAGCGTGTCTCAGCCGGCCGTCACTTCTGCTTTTCGAAGGCGGCCGAGATGGCGATGTCGACCTCGTCGCCGATCATCGGCACGTAGGTCTTCACGCCGAAGTCGCTGCGCTTGAGCTTGCCGGTCGCCTCGAAGCCGCTGGTGTAGTTCTTGTCGATCGGGTTGGTGCCGGCGCCGTTGAACTTCACCTTGAGGATGAGGGGCTTGGTCACGCCGTGCAGCGTGAAGTCGCCCGTCACGTCGGCCGTGCCGGTGCCGGTCTCCTTCACCTTCGTCGACTTGAAGGTGATGTCCGGATAGGTCGCGGCGTCGAGCCACTGGGCGCTGTCGAGCTCTTCCTTGAGCTTGGCATTGGGCACCATCACGCTGCCGGTCGGGATCTTGATATTCACCACCGAGGCATCGGGCTTCTTCGAATCGAGCGTCAGGGTGCCGGTGGCGTTGCGGAACTCGCCGTCGTATTTCGTGAAGCCCATGTGCGACACGTTGAAGAGGATACGGGTGTGCTCGGGCTCGATGGCGTAGGTGCCGGCCTCGACCTTGGCGGGCTCGGTGGTGGCCACCTGGGCCAGGGCGGGGATGGAGGCCGAGGCGAGCAGCGCCGCCGCGATGACGATCTTCTTCATGGATGGGACCTTCTGGACGGACGCCGCGGCGAGCCCGCGACGCGCCCCGGCTGTCTAGCGGCTCCGTCCTCCGCGCAAAACCCGCAAAATGCCGGTATGATGCATCGATAAAATCGATAGGTCAGGCCGCATCCAGGCAGGCGTAGGTGTCGCCCGCCGGCGCGAGCCCGCGGATGTGCCGGCGATGCCAGAGCGCGAAGAACAGCAGCCGCCACGCCAAGAGGCGGTGCGCCTTGTCGGCGCTGGCGAAGACCTGCCGTACGGTCCCCGGCCGGCACAGCGCGGCGACGCCGGGCTCGCGAGCCACGAGCTCCCCCAGGCGCGCCCCGTCGCGCGCGATCCACTCGCCCACCGGCACCGTGAAGCCGAGCTTCCTGGCGAAGGGCCGCGCCGCGGGGTTGGCGTCGGCGAGCCAGCGGCGCAGCAGGTACTTGCCCTGGCCGCCGCGCAGCTTGAGGCGGTTGGGCAGGCTGAACCCGAGATCCGCGACCGCCCGGTCGAGCAGCGGCGTGCGGCCCTCGAGCCCGAAATGCATGAGGCAGCGGTCGAGCGCCACCAGCACTGAATGGGGGAGCCAATCGGCGAAGTCGAGCGCCTGGGCGCGCTGCAGCCCGTTGAACCCGTGGGTCGCGACCTCGCGCTCGGCCGCCGCGATGCCATCGCGCCAGCCCGAGAGGGGAAGATTGAAGAGGTCGAGGCCGTCGCAGGGGCCGTGGCGGCGGCGCGGCCGGCCGCCGAGCCAGCGCGGCAGCGCTTGGCGCCGGTAGCGGCTGTAGCCCGCGAAGATCTCGTCGCCGCCGACCCCGCACAGCACCACCTTGACGTCCCGCGCGGCCCGCTCGGCCAGGAGGAAGTTCGGCACCACCGCGTAGTCCGCCACGGGGTCGTCGAGCGCCGCGCAGATCTCGGGCAAGCGGGCGAAGAACATGTCGGCCGTGATGGGCAGTTCGGTGTGCCGCGCGCCGGCTGCCCGCGCCATGGCGGCGGCCGTCTCGCGCTCGTCGTGGACGCCCGTCTCGGGGAAGGCCGCCGTGTAGGAGCGCACCGGCTCGGCGTCGAGCCGCGCCATGGCGGTCAGGATGGCCGAGGAGTCGATGCCGCTCGACAGGAACAGGCCGTAGGGCACGTCCGAGCGCTCGTGCACCGCCACGCTGTCGATCAGGGTGCGGTCCACCTCGGCCAGGGCGCGCGCTTCCGGCCTCCGGCGGATCAGCTCGGGCAGCACGGGGGGGCAGTGCCGGCGCTCGACGATGGTGCCGCCCTCCACCACGAGGATCTCGCCCGGCAGGAGGCGCTCGATGCCCTCGAAGGCCGTGGCCCGCCCGGTGGTGAACTGGAGCTGCAGCAGTTCGTGGGCCGCCTCGGGCCGGAACGCCTGGGCGTTGCGCCCTGCGGCCTGCCGCCGCCCCGCCACGATGGCCTGCGCCTCGGAGGCGAAGACCACGCCCTCGGGCTCGACCGCGTAATAGAGCGGCTTGATGCCGAAGGGATCGCGCGCCAGCACGACGCGATCCGTCGCGGGGTCGTGGAGCGCCAGCGCGAACATGCCGCGCACGCCGGCCAGGAAGTCGAGCCCGTGCCGGTCGTAGAGGGCGAGCAGCGGCTCGCAGTCCGAGCCCGTGCGCCAGGGCACGCCCGGCAGGGCGGCCTTCAGCTCGACGTAGTTGTAGATTTCCCCGTTCACCACGAGGGCGCGGCCGGGCTCGTCGAACAGCGGCTGGTCGCCGCCCGCGAGGTCGATGATGGCGAGCCGGTCGTGGCGGAAGGCGATCGGGCCGCGCCGGTAGTCGCGATGCCCGTCCGGGCCGCGGTGGGCCAGCGCCGCCCCCATGGCGTCGAGCCGGACGGGCGGCGCCGCGGTGCCGTCCCGCATCATCATGCCCGCGATGCCGCACATGCCCTGGATCTCCGGCCCCGGGGGGAGCGGCACCAGGGGTTAGCCGAGGGGCGGCGGCGGCGCAAACGGCGCCCCGTCCGCCGGCGCGATCCCTCGTCGGCGTCAGGTCAGCGCGCGGAGGCCGCTGATGGAGGGCGAGAAGAAGTAGCCGCCCCCGGTCGCGGTGACGAACTTGGGGACGTCCGTCAAGATCCTCTTGTCCTCCGGGTCGACCGTCCAGTCGGCGCCGCGGGGCAATGGGCCCTGACCGATGATGAGGTCGATCCCCGGCTTTGCAGGCTTGTTCTTGGAAAATTCTGCCGGATAGGGAGGGTCGAACGGGATGTCGTCGGCATTCGCCCACTTGGTCTGGATGAATTCGAACTTCTCGATGATCGAGCTCTGATAACAGACGAACAGCAGGCCCTCGTCGACCTTGCCGTCCGCGCTCTGATCGTAGGCGATCCCCGCCCGGAGGATGCGGCGAGCCTCCGAGTTGCCCGGCCCTCCCTCTATGTCGCTGCGCGGATAGACCCTGCGGATGTGGGCGTCGAACGGGCACCGCTCCTGCCCGACCTTCGGGATGCCGAACTCGAAGTCGTTGTTCTCGCGGGGCTTGCTCTCGTCGTGGTGCGGGTTGGCTGTCACCGGGTCACGCGCGAGCGGGCTGCCGTCCTTCCATCGTCCGATCAGCTTGGCGCCGAACTGGCTGGAGTCGCTGGCCAAGCCCATGAAGTTGCTCTTCACGTAATCGTTGAAGACGTTGACATGCTGCTGGAGCCTGCGGAACACGAGGTAGGAGCCGTTCTCCATCCAGGGCACCGGCGGCGTGGCCGTATCGCCGTTCTCCTTTTCATAGTGGCCGAGGATGAAGTCTCCCAGCTTCACGATGTCTTGCCCGGGGAAGCTCTGGTCCTCGGCGGCCTCGGGCCTGTGCAGTCCCTCGACGGCCGGCTGGGACACGCCGTCTGCGAAGCCGAACACCTCATGGCCGGGAGCCGCCGGGTTGAGCTGACCCAGTTCCGTGTGGAGGATGGACAGCGAACCGCCGAAGGCGCTGACGACCTCGCCCAATCTGTTCTGGGCGAGGTCCATCGCGCCTTTCGGACTCGGATCCCAGGCCGCGATCAGCAATACGCCGTCGATCCCGTCATCGATGAAGGGCGACAGCCAATCCTTCGCCATGTCGTCACCGAGAGCGGCAGCCTTGGCCTTCATACCGGCCACGAAGGACTTATCGGCCTTGTCGACATTCTGTACACCGAGCTTCTCCAGCCCTGCGGCCGTGAAGGCGATGTTGACCTTGACGACGTCCCCCTGGTGGCTTTCCTCGTAGATCCTCGTTTGCTTCGTCGTAGCGATGTCCTTGATGAGGTCGCGGAGGCCGCCCTTGAAGTCGGCCACCGGCGTCGAGATTGTGAAGAAGGCGAAGATCTCCGCCTTCTTCTGCAGTCCGACCAGCACATCACCCTGGATGTCATCCTCCTTGACGGTGATGAGGTTCTTTTTCAGAAAAAGCTGTTGTCCCATCGTGAATTCTCCCGTTTTGAAATATCCATGGGGATAGATTTCTGGAGATGAGCGAAAGACAAATCTAGAAACATCGCCCTGTCATCGAACTTCTCTCTTCAAGCAATAGCTTGGATAAGATCGGCAAAGAGAGGTTGTTTTTCCAATAATCTGAGACGAATTCTATCACTTCATCGAGAAGAAATTTTCGTGAAATGCAGTATCTATGAATGGATGATCGACGATAGCGAACAATTGCTGCTTGAATTTTTGCAGTATGATAATTTCAGTGTCAACAAGAATAATGGACTCCACCGAAAGCCGGAAACGGTGCGCCGACCCTTTGTTGACATTCGGTCGAAGGTTGTTTGTATCTCATCTCTCAGGTGAATTCAGTGTAGGCCGCAGCCGCCACGAGGCTCGTGTGACACCCGCCCTCCGCAAAGGTACGCGGCTCCATCTGGAAAGCGTGAAGCGGACCCTGACGCGGGATGAGTCGGACTTCGCGACTTGACGCCGCGCCGCGCACACCGTCGCCGTGCACAGCCGCTGTCTGCGACATGGTGTTGAAAACTCCGGGTCTCGCACCCGATCGGGCCTTCTCCACCGCGCTTCGCGTGGTCTGTCTTCTCCGCGGGGCCGAGGAGGAGCTGCCCGTGACGCCGCGTTTCCTCCTCGGCCCCGCGGAGGAGGAAACCGCCTGCAAGGCGGCGGAGGAGGCGGACCGGGTGCGAGGTCAGCTGATCGACCCTCACCCGATCGGGCCCCTGCACGGCTCCGCTCGCGCTTGCCATTCGTGAGCCCCGCCCGTAGCGTCCGGCCACAACCTACGACCGTGTTCCGACGGGCGCGGGACAGCGCCAACGGAGGCGGGTTTGGATCGTCGCAGTTTCCTGATCGGGGCGGGGATGTCCGCGACGGCCCTGCTGGTCAGGGACCCCGCCTTCGCGGACGTGCCGAAGGCTTACGACGCCGCCCTGTCGCCGCCCACCACCGGGCGCGACGACTACGTCAAGTGGATGGTGACGAACCGGGGCGAGGACCCGAAGTTCCTGGGCGAGCACTGGGACCGCTACCAGGCCCTGCTGCACAACAAGGACGTGTGGGACGACAAGGACGGCCGCGCCTTTCTGCTCACCCCGCGCGAGCACTTCGTGCGCGCGCCCAACCTGCCTCGCGCCTACGACCACGCCTTCCTCGACATCGGCTACGGCGTCACCATCTCGGGCCCGCATGCGGTCGCCCGGATGACGAGCTCGCTCGACATCAAGCCCGGCGAGAAGGTGCTCGAGATCGGCACGGGCTCGGGC